>JAUMZC010000149.1 GCA_030528295.1 Corynebacterium sp. | reverse complement strand
GTCAGCGTTGCTGTGTGCGAAAAGTTAGGATCATCCGTGGATGCATCTAGCACCGCATTCGAAATAACATTCCCACATTGATCCGTTATTTCTAGCAGCGTATGTACGGGTTCTTTATTGAACAGACCCCGCACCTCAACGAATGCCTCGTCATTACGCAACGTAGTGGTAATAAAATAGTCAAACAACACCGCGGCGGGGCGTTGCAACAGATACACGTCCCTAAAAATGCCGGTGGTGCGGAATTTATCCTGGTCTTCCAGATACGTCCCATCGCACCATTTCAGCACTAGCACCGCAAGTCGGTTCGTACCATCGACCAGTGACGATGTGATATCGAACTCTGCGGATGCATGGGATACCTGGCTGTAACCAATATAGGAACCGTTGATCCACACATAGAAACAAGAATCGACACCTTCAAATACGAGGCTGCACGCTGGCGCATTCGAATCGGTTTCATATTCGAATTCTGTAACGTACACTCCGGCCGGATTATCTTGCGGCACATACGGCGGATCCAATGGAATCGGGTACCGAACATTTGTATATTGATGCGCGTCGTATCCCTGAAACTGCCACGTTCCCGGCACTTCAATCTGACCAAACTCAGATGCCCCCTCCCAGTCCCAGAACGGCGGAACGTCATAGACGGACGAGTAGTAGCGGAAGCTCCAGGTTCCGTTCAGTGACTGGAAACGATCTGACCCTTCCCGGTCCAACGGATCGAATGCATGTCCGGAGCTCGGGATGTAGTAAGCCCGCGGCGGCAGCGTGTTTTCATGGAGGACTGACAGATTCTCGTAATGACGGGGTACAAACATCGAAGTCATTCCAATCTCGAAACGAACGAACCGAAAAGGGTTGGCGATTATGCAGTTATGAGCCGCCCCTACGCGATGGCGACGTTAACATTCTAACCCCAAACTAAACCGCCATGGAAGACCTGATTTGATATTTCCCTGCATTTTTCTTCGAATCATCGCAAACAACCAGAATAATGGCGACGTTATCATTAGCAGTCACCCCCAAATGTGTCACCGCGGCAGGATTAGAGGTACCTCGCCACACCCGAACACCCCCGCACCTTTGGTATCGTCGTGGCATGGGCAAAGTAACGAGCCGAACCAAAGCGGCATCCATTGCCGACGTCGCGCGGCTCGCAGGCGTATCACCGCAAACGGTTTCGCGTGTCTCACGGGGTTCTGAGAAAGTACGTGCGGAAACGAAAGCCAAAGTGCTTGAAGCCATGAAACAATTGGGCTATTCCCCCAACCATGCAGCGCGCGCACTCCGCAGCGGTTCCCTGAAGCTGATCGGCGTCCTCACGCAACAAGTCGAACGCACTGGCGAATCACATACAACGAGTGGCGTGCTTGAAGCCGCCGCCAAACTCGGCTATGCCGTCATCGTTTCCCAGGTCAAACACCCGGAAGCTGATGAAGTTCACGACGCACTCATGCAACTTTCCCAACAACCTATCGACGCCCTGGTCATCGTCCAATCAGGCAAGGCAACGTATGAGCACCTCGGGCTTCCCGCTGGACTTCCAGTTGCCTCCTCAGATTCCGCACTTGTTGGCTATTACCCCTCCGCTTCCGCAGATCAAATTCAAGGTGTCCGGGAAGCGGTTGCCCATCTCCTTGAGCTTGGTCATCGAACAGTTCACCACATTGCTGGCCCGGCAGATTCACAATCAGCTGCGATCCGCCTCGCCGCTTGGCGCCGCAAACTGGAAGAATCCGGCATTCGACCACCTGATCCAATCCCTGGCGGCTGGGATCCCATCGATGGCTACCGCGCAGGCCTTGAACTCGCCAACAACCCCGAAGTAACCGCCGTCTTCTGCGCGAACGACGAGGTTGCACTTGGATTCATCCGAGCCATGCACGAACAAGGCCGCAAGGTTCCAGATGATGTTTCCGTGATTGGATTCGATGGCATACCCCTCGGCGAATACTCATTCCCACCCCTTACTACCGTTCGACAAGATTTTCGTCGTACCGGCAGCACCATGATCGATCTCATTGCAGAGCAACTCGGCGGAGGTCCTCGCGATGGCAGCCGACACATCGTCATCCCCACCGAACTTGTCATCCGTGAGAGTACTGCACCACCCCAAGTGGCTAACGCAACCAATTAATTTTGCAGCCATTACTACCAACCTTGTAGGCATATCTGGTCGGGCTAACTTCCTATTGTGCAAAAGGGGCAAAGCAGCACCACAAACCGATATCCCGCCACAAGCACCATAAATCAAGGAGAATAACAGTGTGAGGAAACGTTCCGCTCTGGCACTCATCAGTGCAATCGTCCTGGTTGTCAGTGCAGGAGCGTTCTATTTTCTATCCCGCACACCAAACGAACCGTCACCCAGCGCACCCATTCGTGGCATTACTTTAGATTCAATCGAGCATTTTGATACAACGCTTTCGCTTTTACGAACGAGCACCAAAAAACTCACAGTACGTCTGGTATTAGACGCCGAGAATGACCTAGAACATTATAAAAACGCGGTCGAACAGCTTGCCCCCTACGCGTCTATTATGGTTCAAATCGCCGATTCCGAGGAAATGCCAACATCAAACGTGGCAGACATACAACACAGAACCCAAACTGCATTAGAGACTTTCGGAGACAAGGTTTCGCTTTGGGAGATAGGCAATGAACTCAATGGATCATGGGCCGGAACCTCACCTCTTCAGATAAACGAAAAAGCCGTGGCCGCTTATCGAATCATCCATGACGCCGGGAAGCCCACTGCTCTTACATTGAACTATTGGTCAACACCCGATTGTTACGAATACGACTGGGAATCCACAATTTCCTATGCGGAACATCTTCCCGCAGAGCTCAAACACACCGATTATGTTTTCCTCTCGGTCTATGAAACTGCATGTAATCCACCCCAACACCCCTCCGCTCAACAATTAGCCGATATGCTCCACTCATTAGCATCGATTTTTCCTCATGCGCTTCTCGGTATAGGAGAAATTGGCATCCAAAACTCCAGCGATGGAATCAACACCCAAAACACTCTTGTTGCAAAACAAAACGTCGCCTCGCACTATTACGGGATGCACAATGAACTCAAGCATCGAGTGGGACCTCGCTTTTGCGGCGGCTATTTCTGGTGGTACTTCTACGAAGACGCAGTGCTACCAGAATCGCAACACCGCCGTGAGTCACTTTGGCCGACACTACAAAAACTTACTTCTGAACTCTAGTTTTCCCCTAAGTTCAAAAATAATTTCGCGCTCCACCAGAAATTCCTACCCATCAATTCTGCAGAATGAATGCGGATTTCTTGATGCTCCTTTATCTGAACAACAGAACCATGTGTATGCACAAACCGGTGGGCTGGAACACCTCCAACCTCCCTAGGCAGCACCTTGTGCTTCCCGCTGGCCTCTCAGTTGCCTCCTCAGATTCCGCACTTGTTGGCCATTACCAGCTGCGAACCATCTCGCTGCTTCCGCGTTTGTCACAGATTCCACGAGATACCGCGTTTTTTATGGATTTTGTGACAAGAAATTAAATCATGCGCAATGATTCACCAGGCATCTGTCGCAGATTCCATAAATTTTGGGTTTTTTATGGAATCTGTGACGGATTTGGCCGTTTTTT
>JAUMZC010000148.1 GCA_030528295.1 Corynebacterium sp. | reverse complement strand
GTCCGGAACTGGCTTGTTTTGCTGACCTAACATCGCCAGTTGTCGACATTGCTACCACAAAACCCCAGGTCGCAAAACTTGAACGGTCGTTAAATGGCTTGTTTTGTCAACCTAACATCGCCAGTTCCGGACAACCTGCAGGTCATGCGATCGGCAACCCAGTCAGAAACAAGGTAAAATCACCTCAACAGTACGTTATTTGTCCCAGATCTCTGGCGGTTGGGCAGGAGTTTCCGAGGTGGGCTTCAATACTGCGGCTGCGCTACGTCGTGACAAGCCACAGATTTGCAGGAGGTCCACAATCAAAGAGCGCGACTGGGCCAAGATGACCTGGGCGGAAAGCACCCTACCTTCTGCAACGTCGATTCCGGCTTTGCCGCCCAGTAACCGAAGGCGTTTCACAATGTCCGGGAGCTCCGTATGCTCCATAACATTTCCGCGCCCTTCGAACAAGGAGTGCAGTCGCCCAGTTACCTCAGCAAGTTCGGCAATGATTTCGATCTGCTCTGGAGAAACCTGGTCACGATCTTCCGCCAAAATCAACGCCCTACGAGCCAACACGCGCGTATTCCGAATCGCATTATCCACCGGATTCAAAATCCGAATAAGAGAACGAACGCGGCGCCGTTGGTGCCACAGTAAGGGCGAGACGTCGATACTCTCCTTACCTGCCTTAGCAGCCGCAATCATGTTGTTGATGCCGCCCTGGGTACCGCGCGCGCTGGCAAGTGCCGCCGCAATCGCCTCAGTATCCCTGGTGCGCAACGCCTGCGCCACCTGATCGAGCACACTTGCGGTTATGCCCAGAATTTTCGCGATTTCCTTGCGTCCGCTGCGCAGTGGCGACTCTGGGAACAGGCCCATTACGATCAACCCCACAACGCCGCCAAGGAAGGCGTCGATCATACGGTCGGTACCCCCAGAGGTTCCCGGCGGCAAAATTGTGGCGATCAGGATTGAGGCGAATGCGGCCTGATTGGCAACCAGCACGCCTCTATCAATAAACGTGCCTAGCGCGATCGCAATGGAAACCCCTACCGCGATCTGCCAAACACCTGTACCAACGGAAGCGATAATCAGATCGCCAAGCCCAACTCCAATGCTCACACCAACAACAAGCTCTACTGACCTGCGGAAACGTTCCCCTCCAGCAGTTGACAGCACAATCACGGTGGCCATTGGCGCAAAGAACGGGTGCGGGTGCCCAACAACGTGCACACCGAGCCAATAGGAAAGCCCTGCAGCCAAACCGGCCTGTAGAACATACATCCACGCCGCAGTAAGCCGATTACAGCAACTCTTGACACGAACTATTATTAGATTCGCGAGCCGCACCCCAGCGCCAGTCCGCGCCCCAGCCCCAGCACTAGCCCCAGCCGCCGAACCAGCCCGCGCCCCAGCCCCAGCATTCACCGCATCATCCGCCATTCTTTGAGCCCACCTTTGTTCGCGCACGTTCGTTACACACGTTACATGCGCAACATACATAAATCCCCGCAACACCAGTGAAGATGTTACGGGGATGGAGGAACGTGAGAAGTTACTTCCCGAGGGTGGTGCCTACGGAGTGCAGGTCCTGGCAAGCTTCAACGATGCGTTCTGCCATGCCTTGCTCTGCCTTCTTCAGGTAGGAGCGTGGGTCGTAGACCTTCTTGTTGCCTACTTCGCCGTCGATCTTCAAAACGCCGTCGTAGTTGGAGAACATGTGTCCGGCGATTGGGCGGGTGAATGCGTACTGGGTGTCGGTGTCGACGTTCATCTTGATGACGCCGTACCGCAGTGCTTCTTCAATCTTTTCCTTTTCGGAACCGGAGCCACCGTGGAACACGAAGTCGAATGGCAGCGCGCCTTCAGTCAAGCCAAGCTTCTTGATGGCGGCTTTTTGGCCCATGTCCAGTACCTCTGGGCGGAGCTTGACGTTACCTGGCTTATAGACGCCGTGTACGTTGCCGAAGGTGGCAGCCAGCAGGTAGCGGCCGTTCTCGCCGGTGCCCAGGGCGTCGATAGTCTTGAGGAAGTCCTCTTCGGTGGTGTACAGGTTTGCGCCTGCCTTTGCCTCGACGCCGTCTTCTTCGCCGCCGACAACGCCAATCTCAACCTCAAGGATGATCTGCGCCTTGCGTGCCTTTTCCAGCAGCTCCTGGGCGATTTCCAGGTTTTCGTCGATCGGCACTGCGGAGCCATCCCACATGTGGGACTGGAACAGAGGCAGTTCGCCGCGGTCTACGCGCTCCTGGGAAATAGCGATCAGTGGGCGCACGAACTCATCGAGAACTTCTTTTTGGCAGTGGTCGGTGTGCAGCGCAACGTTGATGTTGTAATGCTTTGCTGCCTCGTGCGCGAACGCTGCCAGAGCGGTGGCGCCCGCAACTTTGTTCTTCACCGAGAGACCGGAGCCGAACTCTGCACCACCGGTTGAGAACTGGATAATGCCGTCCGATTCGGCTTCTGCGAAACCACGAAGAGCGGCGTTAATGGTTTCGGAGGAGGTGCAGTTAATCGCTGGGAAAGCGAAGCCGCCTTCCTTGGCGCGATTCAGCATCTCGTTATAGACCTCGGGAGTTGCGATAGGCATAGAAGTTCCTCCAAGTAGATGGTTCTTATAGTTTCGATTATGCCCTGATATCACCAGCTAAGTAACGGTATTCCTAAGCTTTTTTGGTCGGGCACATAATTGTGCATTATTTTGTTTGATTAACGTGGGGTTATTTCCGAACCAACACCCTCCGTGACTTTGGCCACTTTGGCGGCGGCTTCCATGAGCATCCAGCCGGACAATTGCACCGAAAGATCACGCTCCGGAACCTGTGAACTTGATACCGCACCAGCGATGGAAGAACCTACCGGCCCACTATTGCGCGGCAGTTTCGCATCCTGGGTCCAATCGGCAGCGAACACTGGCAGACCGTCAACTTCCAGACGGTGATTCCACACGCTTGTCGCTGAAGCCAGCACCAACCGCGATGCCAGTTTCTTCGTCGCCCGATTCAACGGCGTATCCCCTGGTAAACGCACTGCGGCGTCCGCCAAATAGCGCACCAAGATGCCCTTAAACAGGCCACCGTCACCGCCGCCGGTTTGCCAATCAATCACACCGGCAGGGGTGGCCATTTCACTCGCAACCGCCTGCACCAATTCGCGCAGATGCGTGATGTATCGCATGGAAGGCGAGGCCTGGTCTGCCCCCTCAAGGGTTTCAAAGTCTGCTTGTTCAGCCACGCCGGATTCTTCGCGCAGCCGTTCAGCGATTTCCAAGCATGCGCCGATCATTACGCCCTGGCAATAAGGGTGAATATCTTTGACCACCTCAGGCCCGTGCATGCGTAACCGAATGCCGTCCATGACCAAGCCGCGGTCGTCGATAAGATTATCGAACACCCAGTCGGTGAGTTCCTGAGCCTTTGCAACCTTGCCGGTACGCGCCATCATAATCGCCGCCGGACCATTCGTAGGCACGTTATAGAACGTCTCATTGGTGCGCCACGGCAGCACGCCCATCAGGGAATCAATGCCGTGCATAATGTCGGTTTGCAAGGACTTCAAACCTTGGGCAAACCGTTGCTTGCGCAATAAGCCCGCGCGGTGCGCCGCCAACGCAAGCCAAGCTTTGTCATCGTAGTAGCGATTATGTTTCCAACTCCGCAGATTCCGCACCCGGATCCCGCGTTGCGTGTCCTTGATC
>JAUMZC010000018.1:4950-32797 GCA_030528295.1 Corynebacterium sp. | reverse complement strand
GGGCCGCGAGCGGGATTTAACGAAATCAATTTGCCGCCGCGAGCTGCAGGTTCGTCAATCATGCCGGCGAAAGTCAACCCGGTGATTCCGGAAGTGGTGAACCAGGTCTGTTTCAAAGTGTTTGGTAACGACCTGACCGTCACCATGGCAGCAGAAGCTGGTCAATTGCAGCTCAACGTGATGGAACCCGTTATCGGTGAGGCACTGTTCCAGTCCATCCGTTTCCTTGGCAACGCTGCCGAAACACTACGTACCAAATGCGTTGAAGGCATTACTGCCAATGAGGATGTGTGCCGTGCATACGTGGAAAACTCAATCGGTATCGTGACCTACCTCAACCCTTTTATCGGGCACCACAACGGTGACCTAATCGGTAAAGAAGCGGCCGCTACCGGAAAATCCGTACGCGAATTGGTGCTTGAAAAGGGACTCATGGATGAAAAAACACTTGACCAAGTGCTTTCAAAAGAAAACCTGATGCACCCAGTCTTTAGAGGCAAACTCTACCTCGAGAACTAAAAGAAAAGGCCCCGTCAGGGGCCTTTTTCAGTTGACAAGTCCACCGGATCATCCTGAAAGGAGCAGCGCATTGAAGGAGCCCTAACACACAATTTCATTCTTGACTCCACCCATGTGCAAAGGAGTGAGACAATGTTTCTCATATTGTGTATTGCTATTGTCGTTGCCGCGATTGTCCTCGGGGCACGGCTAGGGTCCGTTGCGATTGGTTTTGCTGGTGGACTGGGGGTGTTGTTACTGGGCATGATTGGTGTACCAGTCAGCCGTGACGACATTCCATTTGATGTCATTGGCATTATCATGGCCGTGATTACCGCTATTGCCGCTATGCAACGTGCTGGAGGAATGGACTTCCTTGTTCACGTCGCAGAACGATTACTTCGGAAAAACCCTCGATACGTTACCTATCTTGCCCCAGTGGTGACGTATTTGATGACACTTTTCGCAGGCACGGGGCACACAGCATTCTCCACACTTCCAGTGATTGCCGAGGTGGCAAAGGACGGTAAAGTACGCCCCTCTCGTCCACTATCCATAGCTGTGGTTGCTTCTCAAATGGCAATCACCGCGTCGCCAATTTCTGCGGCCGTCGTATTCATGGCGTCGATTCTCGAACCGCAAGGAGTGAGTTATCTTGAGTTACTCGCCGTAGTCATCCCCGCGACGTTTATTGCCATTTTCCCAACGGCCTTTGTGGCGAACCGGTTAGGTAAGGAAATGGAGGATGATCCCGTATATCAGGAACGTTTGGCAAAAGGCTTAGTGAAACAACCTCAAGGCTCAACGTTTGTACCAACAGCTGAAGGTAAACGGTCAGTGTGGATATTCCTTATCTCCATAATTGCGGTGATGTGCTACGCCACCGCAATATCGGAGCAGGTAGGGCTGCTGACAAACCCAACTTTGCCTCGAAACGAAGCAATTATGTCGATTATGCTCGCTACCGCGGTGATTATTACCATCGCCTGCAAAATTCCGGCTTCAGAAATTGCTGGAACTCAGGTGTTTAAATCCGGAATGTCCGCATGCGTGTGCGTGATGGGCGTTGCCTGGTTAGGTACCACAATCATCAATGCGTATATCGAAGATATCAAAGAGCTCTCTGGTAGCGTACTGCAAACCTATCCTTGGATGCTGGCGATCGTGCTGTTCTTTGCCGCAGCGTTGCTGTATTCGCAAGCAGCCACCGCAAAAGCCCTGATGCCTGCAGCATTTGCGGTGGGGGTCAGCCCGTTGACCGCAGTGGCGTCGTTTGCCGCAGTGTCTTCGTTGTTCGTGTTACCTACGTATCCAACGCTGCTGGCCGCAGTGGAAATGGACGATACTGGCACCACTCGTATCGGAAAATACGTGTTCGACCACCCATTCATCATTCCAGGAACACTTTGCATCGCCATCGCCGTTGCATTAGGTTTCCTGTTTGGTGGAATCATCCTGTCGGTGTAACTAGCCTTCGTACTAGCCGGCACTGGCGTTGTCGGCTAGTGCAGTGCTGAGGCGGCTACTATTCCTCCCTCGATTTAAGGCCAGAAACCAAATCTTGTTTATTAATCTGCCGTCTCGCATTGTCTCCGATGATCAACAACACGCAGATGGCTGCAACAATAGCAACGGCATAACTAATCCATGTAATCCGTGCCTCAAACAGCATCGATTCATTTGAAAACAACGACGTGAGATAAATCGTTAGGTAATAACCTGCTGCCAAGCCGATTGGCAAGGCGATCAGAAACTGCATGCATAATTCTTTTGCGTACGCCTTTAAGATCTCACGGTTGGAATATCCCATAACCCTCAGCACCACAAACTCATAATTGCGGGATAAAAGCGCGATCGTTGAAATTGAATACAGGGCGGCAAGCCCCAATACGATGGAAAAGAACACTAATAGCGTCGTGTACACGCCAAATGTGTCTGTGAGTTTCTCATAGCTGGTTTTGTCATCTGAAAGTGAACTGACGGATAATACGTCATCTTGGTGTTTGATGTGTTTCACCAGTGCATCAATATTATCGTTTGCTTGCACATAAACTGTGTTGTAGAAATCTGAATCGAGGTGCAAATCGTGTTGTGCCGTGGTGAACGTCAACGCGCCCGTGAATCCTAAGTTCTGATCAGATAAACCGGTAACTGTAACCGTGCCATCAACCGTATTGTTAAACGATGCAATATCGAGAGTATCGCCAATGCCAACCCCGAGTTTTTCAGCATAATACGACGGGATCACAATTCCGTCTTGAACGTCAATGCTGGTCCCTTCAGGGGTGGTTAACTGATGCATCTGTATTGGATTCTCTGCAATGAGTAACGGCAGCTCCTCAGTGGAATCCTGAAATGTTAAGGACGCTGAGGTTACAAGAGCTTTTTGATAGCTTTCGATATTTTCATTCTCTAAAAAGTGTAAGTCGTGGTCCAGTGGTGTCGGAGGCACTTGAATTGAAGCATCATAATTGGCCACAGTGTCGTAGTAATTCGAAGTGACAAAACGAAACGAATCCCTAAAACCTAACGACATAACCGTGAGCATCAACAATGCAATCACCCCGCATACCATGGCGCCGAATCGACCCTTATTGCGCAGCATTGCTTTCAATGCATACCGAGAATTAAAACTCAACCTATCCCAGATACGGGTACGTTGTAACAAAATATCGCGGCCGTGTGCTGGCGGGTCGGAATGCATCGCTTCGGCCGGATGGATTGTAGTAATGCGGCGAACTGCAATGAGTGTCGCAATAACACACACCACAACGGCAATAATTGTGGGGACAATAGTGTAGAAATCAGATCCGGAGAAATCTAAAAACGGTGCCGAGAGCACCGAATCAAAATTACCAATAACCCACGGGCCAGCTAGTTGTGCTAAGCCGAACCCGAGAGCTGAACCGATACACGCAATAATAACGGCAGCAGCTAAATATAACCGGATGACCTGCCATGAGCTATAACCCATGGCTTTCAAAATTCCGATTTGTCTGCGGTCCCGCATCACACTGCGTCGTTGGCTCACAAAAATCACAATTGATGCGAGAATTAAAAACACGAGTGGAAACACGTAAGCCATGAGTCCAAAATGCTCAACATCAGATTTGAAGGCATTGTAGCTATAAATATTCGGACGTTTGGTCAGATGCTGCGCTTTGTCTTTTAATACATCCGCAATTTGATCGTCGAGTTTTTCCGAATCTGCATCGTCATTATATACAATAGCGAGTTCCTGAAATGGAATATTATGGCGCGCAATAAATTCGGTATCCACATACAACATGCCAAATTCTTGCGGGTCAGCAATTGGTTGTGTTGCGCTTTGTTTCAAGTAAAGATCTTCAGGCGTGGTCGCATAACCAACAATGTTGCAATATTCGTTGAATTGCTTGTGGGAAAACTCAATCCTGTCGCCGACTTGCACGTTGTTTGCATGTGCGTACTTCTCGGTGATTAAACATTCATCAACTGAAGCGGGCGCAACGCCATCATAAATATACGGCTTATTGGTACGAGGGGATTGTGTATCGTAGGTCATAACCCGGAGCGTGTGATCACCGCGTTGCGTATCGACGATCGCGCGCCGCTGCACTGCTTCCACTCCGGCGAGGCCTGCAACGGCATGCTCGTCCTCCGTTGAGAATTCGTTGCCCGCAATCAGGAGGTTTGGGAGCGCATATTGGTGAAAATATTGGTGAGAACTGTTTTCGTAATTTACGGAGGATGTTTTGATGGTGATGTAAAAACCAGCTCCGACGGCAAGGATAGTAATGAGCCCTAAAAGTGAAGCAACCTGGCGGCGAAGCTGCCGCAACATATTCTTTGTCGGTGCCTGCACTACCACGTCACCTCATTTGGAGCTAACGGATTCTCGTTATACGTGATATCAATAATCTTCCCGCTGCGCATAGTAATTACCATGTCGGCGATGTTTGCAATGTCTTGATTGTGGGTAATCAAAATTATCGACGTCTGGTTTTCTTTATGCACCCGATGAAGTACTTCAAGGACAAGGATTCCGGTTTTAAAATCAAGCGCTCCGGTGGGCTCGTCACATAACAGAACTGACGGCTGTTTTGCTATTCCTCGAGCGATAGATACGCGCTGTTGTTGTCCACCAGACAGTTGGGAAGGGTAGTGATTCAGCCGATCACCAAGACCAACTTGCTCTAAACAGTTAATGGCAGTTTCTTTAGGGAGGCCGACAATTTCCGTCGAAAACTCAACATTTTCTTTAGCGGTGAGATCTGCCAGTAAATTATAAGACTGGAAAACGAACCCAATTTCTTGTTTTCGAAATTGGGTAAGTTTCTTCTGGGAATATCGCGAGATGTCTTTGCCGTTAAAAATGAGGCTACCCGATGTAGGCGTATCCATGCCTCCGAGCAAATTCAGTAGCGTACTTTTGCCGGAACCACTAGCGCCGAGAACGACGACAAATCTATGTGGAGGAATTTCGAGGCTTACATTGTCAAGAGCGTGTACTTCGGCTGGTGGTTCGCCATACGTTTTCGTTACATTGGTTAAAGAGTAAAGCATCAAGGATCCTCGTGTATGTACGTGGGCTACAGTATTTGTTGTGGCTGTATTCTCTATATCGCCGTCGACGTCATTTGGGTTAGCAAACTATTGCGAATTTTGAAACTGGCGGTACACGCTCGAGGGTAACAAAGGGGAAGAATCTGGGTGCGGACGTATTAGGGCCACTCCGCTGAGGCTGGGTGGATGTTTAATCCCTTAAAAGGGAGTTTTCTTACGGCTGCTCCCGGGATGGTGTGTCAGCAGTACTTCCTGGCCAACCAGGATATTCTGGGGGAGTGCCACCGAACGCTGGGCATAGCGATTGGTGCGGGCACCAGCCGCAGAGTTTGGTGGTATGTGGCCGGAACGATCCGCTTAATCCGTCACCTTCAATTTTTGACCAGAGATCGCCCAAATCTCGCTCAAAGTATTCTAATTCGACCTGTGATGGCGAAAGGAACATGGAATCAATGACCTTGAGGTACATCAGCCGCAATTGGGTGGGAATAACATTAAATAGCCGCCAATACACCAGTGCATAGAATCGCATTTGAAATTGGGCCTGCTGACTGAACCGAGGTATCGGTTTCTTTCCAGTTTTATAATCAACAACGCGGACTTCGCCGGTAGGCGCAATATCGACACGATCGATAAATCCGCGCACTGGAACACCGTTCGGTAATACGGTATCCACGTACATCTCGCACTGGTGCGCATCAAACCCTTGGGGATTCTCCATTTCAAAGTATCCACGTAAGAGTGAGCGGCACTCCACAAGGAAATCGTAGAGTTCGTGTTCGGGAACCAACGACCGTAATTCTTCATCTTCGGAGCACATCGTTGCCCAGTGCGGTTTTAACCGTTTGACAGCGGCTGGGTACAGCCGTTCATCGCGTGGCAGTCCATGCATTTCTTCGAGCACCGCATGGACTAATGTGCCTTTGACTTGGGCTACCGTTTTAGGTTCTGGAAGTCGGTCGATCGCGCGGAAACGATAGAGCAGCGGGCATTGTTGGTAGTCGCCGGCGCGGGAAGGGGAGAGGGCTAAGGGTCGAGGCTGATTCACGAAACTACACTGTACCTTCATGCACAGCCCCGACGAGCGTGACGTCGTTTACATTGCGCCAGCGCGTGCTGCGGCGACTAAGCCGGTAACAGTTTCGCGCAAGGAATCCGGAATGTCCCGGTCCTCTAAGTCCAGGAATCCCTGAACAATGAGATCACGAGCAGAATCTTCGTCCAAGCCGGTCGCCATCAGGTATTCCAACTTGTCAGAGTCAACCATGCCTACGCTGGCTTCGTGGGAAAGCTGGGCGGTGTCGGTTGCCGCAATGAGTGCCGGGACCGAAGTGATTTCTCCATCCGGGGAAATCATGAGGCCGTCGCACTGCAGGAACCCACTCGTGCCCTTGCCGCGGCCAACAAGCCTGGTCTCGTTATCGATGGTTCCGCCATCGGACACCATGCGTGCAACTTGTTCGCAACGCGAACCTTCGCCTTCAAGTTCGACCACACTTGTCATGGTGCGGTGTGTGTTTGCCGGCGCAAACATGACTGAATGAGTGGTGTCGACCGCGCCGTCGTCAAGCACTGAACGTGATACTGACGTGTGGCTGCGAATCGCGCTTACGGCAACTGAAATCGAGCTTGAAACGGCGTTTTTGCCGATCTTTGTGCCACTATACGAATGCACATTCATGTTCGAACCCCAACGTTCAACATCAAGAGAACGGACGCGAGCATTCGGATGGATAAAGGTTTCGGAGACCGAAACATGTGTGCCATGGGTCATGTGTTCGGTTACGGCAGCTCCCGAAATGGAATCGACCACGGCGCCTTCGCCGATGACCGTAATGTCGTGTACGAATTGACGTTCCTGAGGAACCGTCATCAGCGTGTACGATTGCAGCGGCTTATCGAGTACGGCTCCGTCGTGGACCCAAGTGAATGTTCCGAGGGGCCGACGGGTTGATTCGAATGCGCGGCGCAAAATCTCATCGCTTGTGGGGTCGACCAAAGAGAACATCAGTTCTTGTAGCCATGGATACGTCACGACAGCATCAGCGAGTGGCATGACTTCCACTTGACCATTGTGGGTCACGAGGTGTTCAAAATGATGATCGACCAATATTGAGGTTCCACTTGCCTCAGTATCTGGAACCCAGCCAACTGTTTTTAGCAGTTCTGGGGTGACTGACGTATGCCCAAGTCCAGAAACAGGTGAAACCGGGGCAGGTTTGGTATTCATCGTGGATTCACTTTCCTTCTGGTGAATAGCCGTATTGGCGAATTCGTTCGAATAGGGTGAGTGGATCATTGTGCTCTACGATGCGTCCATCAACCATGAGGTGGGCGATATCAGCATCAACATGATCCAAAATAAAACCGGTGTGCGTCACTATCAGTGCCCCTCGATTGCCTTGCTCACCAGGTTCCTGCAAGAACTTTGAAACAGTTTTGCCAACAACAGCAACGTGCTCTAAATCCACGCCAGATTCGGGTTCGTCGAAAAGGCACAATTGCGGTTTTTGGAGCAGTAGTTTCATAATCTCCCAGCGTTTTGTTTCTCCTCCAGAAAATCCACAGTTCACCTCTCTGTTTTCCAGATGTGATAACCGCAAATCCTCTGCAGCAGCCGCTACGCGTGAATCTGCATGCATTGCTTTAGCCAATTGTGTGACCGTAACGCCGGGGAGCTTTGGTGGGCGCTGAAACGCCATGCCGATTCCTAATGTGGCGCGCTCAGAAGTACTGAGTTCTGAAATTTCTTTTCCTTGAAATTTCACGGATCCAGCAAGGATATTAAAAGGCCCAACGCCCATAATGGCGTGGAGCAACGAGGATTTCCCGGAACCATTGGGGCCCAATAGCACATGGGTTTCCCCTTGCTGAATGGTGAGTGATACATCATGGCAGATGGGGGTGTCTCCAACTCCTACGGACACGCCGTCCAACTGCAATAGGGGCACAGTATTCACTGTGTCCTCCCTTCAATTGGTGTTGAGAATACCCCAAGTTTAACGAAGTTTGTTACGAATATCAGGGGAGGAATAACCGCAGAAAGGGGTAAATTTACGCGCTTGTTTCCAAAAAATTACCAACTATAAAATGCTTTCGGAATTTTGATTTCCTATACTTTGGTCCCCCATATTTGGGCTCGATCTTTGATCTTTGACATTGCTAGGTATACGGAGTGCCCGACCAGAGAAGATTTCGCTTAGGCTAGCGGCTATGCAAACGTTTCTTGAGTTTCTCGCACAGTGTCCTAGTAGCTTCCACGCCGCGGAAGAAGTTGCTCGCCGATTGGTTGGTTTCAAACGTCAAGATGAAACTCAAGATTGGGATGCCTCCCCAGGAGGACACTACGTGATCCGTGATGGTGCTGTAATAGCCTGGTGGATACCCGAACAGCCCAAGCCAGCATTTCGAATTATCGGTTCGCATACTGACTCGCCAGGTTTTATGTTGAAACCAAATCCCAACACAGTATCGGCTGGATGGCATCAGTCAGCGGTCGAAGTATACGGCGCGCCAATTTTGTCGTCATGGTTTGACCGTGAACTGCAATTTGCTGGTCGGGTTGTCCTAGTTGACGGATCAGAACACCTCGTTACAACTGGCCCCATACTGCGAATTCCAAACTTGGCAGTTCATCTCAATAGAGAACAAAATGCAACATTAAGTAAAGAACATGACATCACGCCGTTATTTGCAGTAGGGGATTGTGAAGCGGACATTGTGAACATTGTTGCCGAACGCGCAGAAGTACCACTATCGGACATTGCGTCGTGGGAGTTAATTACCTGTGACACTCAGCCACCACGAATCTTTGGCGCGAACAAAGATTTTATTGCTTCGGGGAGGTTGGATAATCTCTCATCGGTGTTCGCCAGTGTTCAAGCGTTCGAGACGGCTATTGCGAGTGCTGAGTCTGTACTTGTGCTTGCATGCTTCAATCATGAGGAAGTGGGGAGTGCTTCAATTGCAGGGGCTGCTGGCCCGTTCTTGGCGGATGTATTGCAACGCACAGCTTACGCAATGGGAATTGTGGGTGATGAGCTTGCACAAATGTATGCTCATTCAAGTTGTGTTTCTGCTGATGCTGCTCATTCAATTCATCCGAATTACGTTACAAAACATGACTCGGTGAACCGTCCGTTGATGAATCACGGGCCCGCCGTAAAACTCAATGCGAATCAACGGTATGCCAGTAATGCGAAAACAGTGGCGATTTGGGAGAGAGCTTGCCGCAACGCAGGTGTCCCGTCCCAGAAGTTCACTAGCAACAACGATGTGCCATGTGGTTCAACAATCGGGCCGATTACTGCAACTCGTCTCGGCATTCCTACTGTTGACGTTGGTGTTCCACTGCTATCAATGCATTCGGCCCGAGAGATGGTGGGGGTACATGATATGGAGTGGCTTACTCAGGCACTTTACGCATACTTGCTCGATTAAACTAAGAGAAAATCTAACGAAAGGATCACATGGCGTACTCTGGACCCTTCCAGCCGGGCGACCGCGTTCAACTTACAGACGCTAAACGCCGACACTTCACTATCGTATTGCAGCCAGGTGAACACTTTTTCACACACAAAGGCGGCATTGCGCACGACGATATTATTGGCCAATATGAAGGTACTGTCGTGCAGTCCGCTCTCGGTGGTCAGTACCTTTGTTTCCGGCATCTGATGGTGGACCATGTACTATCCATGCCTCGCGGTGCGGCAGTAATTTATCCTAAAGATGCTGCGCAAATCTTGGTGGAGGGTGATATCTTCCCGGGTGCCCGGGTGCTTGAGGCGGGTGCTGGTTCGGGGGCATTATCGATGAGTCTATTGCGTGCCATCGGGCCTAGTGGGAAGCTTATCTCCTTTGAAATTCGTGAAGACCATCTTGAGTATGCGCGCAATAATGTGTGCGAATATTTTGGCGAAATGCCTAGTAATTGGGAGTTGCTACTTGGTGACCTCAACGATGCCACGGTCGAGCAAATCGGAGGGGTAGTAGATCGCGTTATCCTTGACATGCTCGAACCTTGGGAGTGTTTAGATACAGTTTCGAAACTGCTGCAACCAGGCGGTGTCTTTATGACGTATGTTGCTACGGTTCCACAACTTATGAAGGTGATGGAAGGAATTCGGGAGCAAAAGTGTTTCACGGAACCTAAAGCTTGGGAATCGCTGGTGAGGGAGTGGAAGGTCGAGGGGCTTGCCACACGTCCTGAACATCGAATGAACGCGCACACCGCCTTCCTCGTGATGGCCCGCAAACTAGCTGATGGCACTGTAGCACCTCGTCCGCAGCGTCGTGCACGAAAGTAAAAGGAATGGTGATGGAAAATTCGCACCTTGAGCGCCGTATCCAGGAACTCAGTACCCGGAACGCAAAGCTTGCCGAATTACTGAAAGCGTCGCGCAACAAGCTTGCGGTTTTGCAGGAAGAACTCCAACAACTGGCGGACCCACCGAGTACTTATGGCACATACTTAGAAGCAAGCGAAGGTGGCCGAACCGCAGAGGTATTCACCCTAAATCGACGTATGCGCCTGGTGGTTTCACCACTCGTTGATCGAAAACAATTACAACCAGGCGTACGGGTTCGGTTAGGCGAAGCGTCACAGGTGGTAGAGGTATGTGGCAAAGAAGATGCCGGCGAACTTGCGGTCATTACTGAGCTTCTCGACGACCGCGCGCTCGTTGCGGATGCTACGGGGGAGGAACGATTAATCCGGTTGGCGGCGGCTGTGAAACCAAAACGTGGGGACACAGTACTCGTCGATACGAAAGCTGGGTATGCATTTGAAGTAATACCTAAATCGGAAGTATCAAAACTATCACTAGAAGAAGTGCCCAATGTTACTTATGCGGATATCGGGGGTCTTGATTCGCAAATTGAGGCAATTCATGATGCTGTTGAGCTGCCGTTTAGCCATCCAGAGCTGTATCAAAGCTACCAACTACGGCCTCCGAAAGGTGTGTTACTTTATGGTCCGCCGGGTTGCGGTAAAACACTCATCGCTAAAGCAGTAGCTCACTCGTTGGCGGAACGGGCTGGTGACAATGCGAAATCATATTTTCTTAATGTCAAGGGACCAGAGTTGCTCAATAAATATGTTGGAGAAACTGAGCGGCAAATTCGAATTATTTTTGATCGAGCCCGGGAATTAGCTAGTGAAGGCCGTCCGGTCGTGGTGTTTTTTGATGAAATGGAGTCTATCTTCCGTACTCGAGGTACTGGTGTGAGTTCTGATATGGAAACGACGGTAGTGCCGCAATTGCTAGCGGAATTAGATGGTGTTGAAAGACTCAATAATGTTCTTGTCATTGGCGCGACGAACCGCGAAGAGCTCATTGACCCAGCTATTCTTCGTCCTGGCCGGCTTGACGTAAAAATTCGAGTTGGACGACCAAAACGGGAAGCTGCAAGTGATATTTTTGCCCATTATATCACCGATTCGTTACCGCTTGCAGCTACTGTTGATGAGTTGATTGATGTTGCTGTAAGCCACCTTTTCGCAGATCGTCCATTTGTGGAATTAACCCTCATTGATGGTACTACTGAAATTTTGCATTATCATGACTTCGTTTCCGGCGCAATGATCGCGAACATTGTAGGTCGTGCTAAAAAACAAGCAATCAAAGATCAAATCCATGGTCGTAGCTATGGTATTTCGACAAGACACATTATTGAAGCCATCAATGCAGAATACTACGAAAACGAAGACCTACCAAATACATCAAATCCAGATGAATGGTCACGGATTACAGGAAGACAAGGGACTCGTGTCGTAGAAGCGAAAATCCTAACGAAACAAGGAGAAAGAATAGATGACTCGTTTTCTAGGTACAGAAATTGAATATGGGATCTCAACTCCAGACAACCCCGCACTAAGCCCAATCATTACGTCCACTCATTTAGTTGTAGCCTATTCGGGTAAAACGCATCGAACTAGATGGGATTTTGGGGCGGAATCGCCGCTAAAAGATTCCAGGGGATTTGATCTACGTCGGTATCACACTGCACCTGTAGTTCATCCACATGCTCTTGGCGTGGCAAACGTAGTTACTAGTAATGGGGCGCGTTTTTATGTTGATCATGCTCACCCAGAATATTCATCTCCGGAAACAACAAACGCTTGGGACGCAATGATATTCGAACTTGCAGGCAATTGTATTTTGCGGGATGCGGTCGAACTAGTCGCTGACCTTACCGCGCAAGGACAGTCAATCTTGGAAGATCATCCCCCATGCCCACCATTAAAAATATATAAAAACAATGTGGATGGGAAGGGTGCTTCTTATGGAGCACACGAAAACTATCTATACTATCGTTCTACTGGTTTTAATACTTTAGCACAGGCATTAATTCCGTTTCTTGTTACCCGTCAAATCATTATTGGTGCTGGTCGCGTTGGACTTGGGCAACGCGGTGAAATACCTGGCTACCAAATTAGCCAACGCGCCGATTATATTGAACAGGAGATCTCTTTAGAGACAACCTTGAATCGAGGAATTATTAATACCCGTGACGAATCTCATGCCACCGAAGAATTAGCACGATTGCACGTAATTATCGGTGACGCGAATATGTCTCATACTTCTATTTTCCTTAAACTGGGCATGACCAAATTAGTTATCGACGCAGTGGAATCAGAGATTGATTTCAGTGATCTTGCCTTGGAAAAACCGGTGCGGGAAAACATCAATGTATCTCGTGATTTAACGTGTACACATCGACTTCGCCTTCGAGATGGAAGAACGCTGACGGCAATTGAGATTTTAAGAGAATATCGCAATCGTGTTGTAGCTAAGGATGCGATCGACAGAAAAGTACTCGAACTTTGGGAACAGGTTCTTAACCTCCTCGAAAGCAACCCTTTGACTACGGCGCACTTACTTGATTGGACGGCGAAGTTATCAATTTTGCAAGCCTTTAAATCGAGAGGAATTGATTGGCCAGATCCAAAAATGGCTCTCATCGATCTTCAGTATGCAGATATCGACCCAAACAAAGGCTTGTATTATGCTCTTGTCCGTAAAAAAGCAATGGTTGAGCTTGTTAATAATGAAGAAATCCTTCACGCAGTTCACAATCCACCAGAAACATCTCGGGCTTATCTTCGAGGTCGCGTATTAGCCCGATTTGGTGATGATGTATTAGCAGCTACTTGGGATTCGCTGACGTTGCGGAGTGGAAATGTAATTCATATTCCGCAGCCAGGTGCTGGGACTTTTTTTGAAGCTGGAAGTCTGGTGGAAAACGCGCAAAATGCGGATGAAATTGCAGCTTTATTCACCTCGACTGCTGCGGCTCCGTGACTCTATCAGGTCGGCACAAGCTCATATATGCTAATTTTTTAAAAAATACTCGAATTTCATCGAAATAAGATGTTGCTTGGTGAATTAGAGCCAGGATGTAGATAAATGATCTACATCCTGGCTCTAAAACTTTAACAACCGGCGTGTTTGTGGGGGTTAAAATCCAGATGATCCATTATCATGTACCAATTAGCGAATGCCACCAAAAAGCGCAATAAAGGGGAACAGGATCGCTTGAATCAGTCCAGCAAAGAATGTAAGAATTCGCGCTAGTGGACTGGTAAAACCGCGGTTTTCTAGCCAATGTTGCAAGTTGTCTTCCCACTCTTGGTTTGGCTTAGTAGATTCCTTGCCCAATCCGTTAGCTAACTTTTCTGCTACTTCCCTTGCTTGATGAGCTTCATTTGCTGCGGCACGGGCTTCCTCAGCGGCCTCCTTAATTGCGTTGGCTTTTTCATTAGCAGCAACTAAAGCTTTCTTGGCCTCTTCCAATGCGGCCTTAGCTTCGGCAAGTCTAGTCTCGTTTTCACCAGCATCCTTTACAGCCTGTTCAGCTTTGGCAACTTCGTCAGCAGCATTCTGAGCAGAGTCTTGAGCTGCTGTCTGGTTGACTTTTGCAGTTTTTGCAGCTTCCTCAGCAGCTTGAGCATCCGACTTCACACGGCGAGCAGAATCAAATACCTTGTAAGCCTGGGACGCATCGTCCTGAGCTATTTTAACTAGCTTCTTTACTTCTTCAGCACCAGCTTTTGCCTTGTTCGCAAAAGACGTAGCATTCTCAACGGCCTTCAGTGTATCTGCGAGAAGTACGTCGTCACCAGGGGTGCTTTCACTGCCTAGGTTAGAATCTGGGCTGTTTGGAGTCTCACCAGAATCAGTACCCGGATGAGCGTCGTCACCTGGTTTGGTATCCGGCGTGTTGTCCTCGGCGGGCGGAAGGTGTTCTGCTTCATCGCTGGTGTTATTATCGTCAGCGACTTCTTCTTGCTTTCCTGCCATGGTGTAGGCAGTAAGTGCAGGGTCTCGTTGCTGTACCGAACCAGGAGGGGTGAGGCGCTGGAGGCCATAGGTCTCACGCCAGTCAACATTTTCGTCTTTTGGTGGGCGACGATCAAGCACATAGAGGGAGCCGTCTGCGCCGAATACCGCACCGTCACTAAGCAAATTTGCGGTGTCTTTCATATTCGAATTAAGGGATGCGCGCTGAATCTCGTCCATGGTTGTTGGCTCGAGGAACAGTGCGATGGAGCGATCTTGGCTAATGATCACGCCTTTACCGTCGGTTGTGAATGCTACACCTGCGATGCTGAGTGCATCTGAGTGTGCTTTCGCAGGATAAACGGTAAATTCACCATTGTTATAGCGAGCAAACGCGATGAGTGATTTTGATGGGTTATCGATCTTGGCGAACGTGGAGTAAATCGCAATGTTGCCGTTACCGTCTGTTTGTATACCACGGAAGTTTCCGCGACTTCCATGCATGAAGTCCTTGAATGCAGTGATTCGAGTGACCGTTTCATTTTCTTCGGCGTCTGGCTTGATGTGTAGCGGTACTGACGATTCGGCTTCTCGATCGGGGTATCGAATCACCGTATCGTAGAGTAGGATGAAGCTTCCATCGGGAAGTGCGCGGAGTCCTGTCCCATAGGCACCAAAGTTCGTACCGTAGAGCTCGCTTGAATCTTCAGCGTTTGGTAGCACGGTGCTAGGTGCTGGAAGTGTTACTCGTTTGATCTCTTTTGCGGAATTTACGATTGTGAACTGCCAATTTGGGTTCTTGAAATCACCTGTGTTGTGAATTGCCGCTACGGCTTTACGTTGCGGGGAGAACGTAAAACCAGTGACGCTGCCCGGAGCCTCTGCAAGATCAGTGATGTTCTGGAGACCGTCGTTTGTTACAGTCGCCATCTTGATAACGTTGTTTTTAGATAGCCAGTAGAGGGACTCGGTGGCTGGATCATACGCTGCGGAGGAGTTTCTGCTGATATCAATGTCACTGAAGTATTTTGCGGCCTTCAGTTCTTTATCAAACAGTTGGACTTTGCCATTATTGTTCGCCGATACGGCCAACACTGATCCATCTGGTCGCGCAAAAACCCTTACAGAAGCGTCGTAATGAACATCGGTGGCGATTTCGTTGCTGAGATTGAAGCCAGTACGTTCGCCAATCTCGAATGTGTCGTCGAGACTGAAGGACAGGGAATCGAGGAAGCCACCTTCCTCGTAAAAGTTACTGAAGGCCGCGTTTCCATCTTTAGTCAAGGTTGCGGAAACGCCCCGCCAGTGCATTTTGCCGTCTTTTACGTTGTAGCGGCCAGCATTTGCATCGAGGTTACCGATGTGGCGTTCCGTTGGTCCGGACCATTGCTTTGAAAGGTAGTCCCGGGTGTGGATGGTTGCGTAGAGGCGACCCTCACCAGTTGTGGTGTTGATGACGATCTTTGGTGAACCGAAAGTGAAGTCCAAATCGCAATGGGGGCGTTCATCACCACCATGGCAGTGCTTGAGGAAGTTAACGGTTCCGCCGTACTGGATCGTTACTTCACTCGTTTCCGGGTTTTTGGTCGTGGATTGATACGGCCAGAGGTAAGTGCGACCTGGTCCTTGTTTTGCACCATCAAGGATGTGGGTGGCTCCATTAACATAACCAACAAAAGAGTTACGAATTCCCCATTGAAGTGCTGAGGTAGACTCAGGAACTTCTTGCTCAACATTTGGCTGTGCCGCGATTCCGAATGTGGAATTCGCATCGGCGAAGGCCACAGGCATAACGGGGTTGAGCAACGCAAGCGATGTCGTCAGTGTTGCAATTGCCGCGATTCCGGGGCGGAGAATGCGGCGGGAGCCAGGGTAGTGTTCGGTCACGAGTACTTCCTTAGCGTGAATGATCGGTTGATTGAGAAAGAAATGTCTCCGAACCAGATGCCCAGCAGACATGCATTCGAGTTGGCAAAACATTAAATCTTGCTGAGCCTGACGCGGTAAACACTTAAGAAAAATATCAGAGGCTTGCCTAACCTTCATCATGGTTAGATTGGTTTCAAACTCAGAGGGGGTAACCGTGTGCCGTAGGGAACTCAAAACCGGGGTTAGTCTTATGGGGCGAAGATAGTAGCCCTTGAGAAAGGTGGTCGGCTGATGTCGAACCCTCAGTCACATGTCCAACGTTCGGGATCTGATGAGTCTAACGACCAGCTAGAACAAGCTTTTGGTCAGGTTCAAATTAATACCCACGGCACTGAAGACCTCCTTGATGAGATCGATAGTTTGTTAGAAAACAACGCCGAAGAATTTGTTCGTTCGTATGTGCAAAAGGGTGGCCAGTGAGCGCGGTCAACCCGTTATCCTTGTCGGAAAATCTACCCCCGACGGGTGAAGTGTTATTCCGGCGCGTTGTCGGTTTGGAAACCGAATATGGGATAACGTGCGCGCTTAATGGGCAGCGGAAACTCGGACCAGACGAGACTGCGAGGTACCTATTTCGTCCGATTGTGGAACGGTACGGTAGCTCGAATGTGTTTTTAGAAAATGCAGGGCGTTTATACCTTGATGTTGGTTCACATCCTGAATTTGCAACGCCAGAATGCGACAGTGTGTCGCAGGTTGTGGTGTACGAGAAATCAGGGGATCGCATTGTTGATGGGCTTGCGCGCCAGGCGGAGCAGTCGCTTGCACAGGAACAGATTCCTGCACAAGTGTTTCTCTTTAAAAACAATGTTGATTCGATTGGCAATTCATATGGCTGCCATGAAAACTATCTGGTGAGCCGATCGACTGTTCTTCGTACGCTGGGAACATCATTTCTTCCGTTTTTAATTACACGCCAATTGATTGTGGGTGCTGGCAAGATTTACCGGCCACTACTTGGCGCTGCTCACGATACGTTTGGTGTTGGGTTTTGTTTGTCGCAGCGTGCGGACCACGTTTGGGAGGGCGTTTCGTCGGCGACGACACGTTCGCGGCCAATTATTAATACTCGCGATGAGCCACACGCTGATTCGGAAAAATACCGGCGTTTGCACATTATTGTTGGGGATTCCAATATGGCGGAACCGACGATAGCGTTAAAAATTGGGGCAACCCAGTTGGTGTTGGAATTGATTGAAGCCGGTTGGCCACTTCCAGATTTCACTTTGGATAATGAAATTGTGGCGATCAGGGAAATTTCTAGGGATGTCACCGGTGGAACCTTGGTTGCGTTGCGTTCCGGGCGTCAAGTGAGTGCCCTGGAAATTCAGCGAGCATACTATGAGGCGGCCTGCGCGTGGCTGAAAGAACGCCCAGCAACGGAGTTTGGCACTTCGGCAACAGAGTTTGATCAGGTCATCGATCTTTGGGGTCGGATGTTGCAGGCGATTGAAACTCAGGATTTCTCCCTTGTTGATACTGAGATTGACTGGGTGATCAAACGAAAACTTCTTCAGCGCTACCAGGAGCGTCATGGTTTTGAACTTGACCATCCCAAACTGTTGCAGGTTGATTTGGCCTATCATGACGTTCGTAAAGAAAGGGGTCTGCATTCGGTGTTGGAGTCAAGGGGATTAGCTCGACGCTGGGTTTCCGAAGATGCGATCGATGCTGCGGTAGCAGGGGTTGCTCCGGAAACGACGCGTGCACGGTTGCGCAGTCGGTTTCTGCAACAGGCGTATGCTTGCGGGGCTCATGTCACTGTGGATTGGATGCGGTTAAAAGTGAATAAGCCGGATCCAATGTCGGTGGAATTGGGAGATCCTTTTGCCACTGTCGATGATCGTGTTGATGAACTTATTGAATATATGTGCAACCAGCAAGGTGAGGTCTAATGGCTGATCGTGACCATGTGATCGAACGATTGACCAACTTAACGTTTGCGTTTTTAAATGCGGACCGGTTGGGGAGAAAGTTTTTATCGCCCCAGTGGGTCCACGAAAATGTGGACGGTTACCAGGAATATTCAGCGGCATCGTTTCATACGATTTTTACTCGCGACCGGGCGATTCTAGCTAAAGTCGGGGTCCCGATCGAAGCCGTTGCGCAGGCCGGGTACCGGCTGCAGCGTGAACAATATATGCTGCCACCAGTGCATTTCACTCCGGCAGAAGCAACGGTGCTGGGACTTGCTGGGGAGTTAGGGTTTGATCGTGATTTAGGTGCGTTTGCCCGTTCGGGGTGGACGAAGTTGGCTGCTGGTGGCGCCGATCGGGAATTAGGTTCGACACCACGTTTTACCGCCACGAACGATATTTCGGGGCTTACAGCGCGGCAGCTGGACACACTCCTGAGTGCAACTCGCGATGGACGTCGAATTAGTTTTTCATACCAGGCGGATCAGGCTAAAGATTCGGTGACTCGAACAATGGATCCATGGGGATTAGTCAATGTTCGCGACCGTTTGTACCTCGTAGGTTTTGATATTGATCGGGGTGCTCCACGCTCGTTCCGGATCACTCGGGTAAGCAAGATATCGATCACAGGTTCGGCTTCTCATCGGCGTGGCGACGCTGATCTGCAAGCAATCGTGGAAACTACATTGCGCGGCGGGAAGGAGCTTATCGACGTCCATCTCGTCGTGGAGGACGGCCGCGCTTACGAACTCACGTCTCAAGGAACGCAACGAGATGATGGAACGTGGGATTTGCATAATGTGGATCGGGATTGGTTGGTTCGCACTGCGGCGGCCTATGCACCGCATGCGTTGGTGCTAGCGCCTGAGCAGGTGAAGCACGACGTCGTAACGCAATTACGTCAAGCAAAGGAGGTTTACAATGGGGACTAATTCGGCCAGGTTGGAGGACTTGGTGCGCATGCTGAATCTCCTGCCGTACTTTGAGGCGCACCCGGGCCGCACGCTCATGGAGGCAGCGACCGATTTGGGACGGAAACCAAACGAAATCAAAGACGATTTAGACCGGTTATGGTGCTGCGGCTTGCCGGGAATGTTTCCTGACGATCTAGTGGATTTAGAACACAGTTACATGGGTGTTTCCGTGACAAATAATCAAGGTATGGATCAGCCTTTACGGTTGACTCAGACTGAAGCGGGTGCATTGCTGCTGGCTTTGGACTGCCTCGAAAATGTACCCGGATTATTGGATCGCTCAGCGGTATTGAGTGCAGCGGAAAAACTCCGCGGCATTATGCAAGAGGAAACAGTAGCCCTTGTGGATTCCATTGCTGGTGAGGTGCCAACCGAACCTATATTGGAGGCTGTTCGTATTGCGTTGGAACGGCAACGTCAGATCCAGTTCCGCTATCACAGCACCACTACAGACACCACCACGTTGCGGCAAGTAAGTCCAGCACGTGTGTTCTCTCATAAAGGCGTCACATATGTCACGACTTGGGATGCCGCTGCCGAAGGGCATCGAACATTTAGAGCAGACCGCATGCAAGATATTGAAGTGCTTGATGCGAAGGCAACACCACATCTGGAACTGCTCCGCTTTAATGCCAAAAATCCGTTCGATTTTGGGCGGGATGAGGTAACTCTTCGGTTGCACTCTTCGGCGACATGGCTTGCAGATTATTTCCCGATTGTTATTGGGGAGCAGGTCGATGAGCAGTGGTTTTCAGCCACAATGCCGTTGGTCTCCGACGAGTGGATCATTCGGTTCGCAATAAGTAATGCCGATCGGGTTAGTATAGTTACACCAACGTCGCTTGTTGCAGCAATGGCTGGTCGTATTCAGTCGGCATTGGCAACGTATGATGAGATGTCAGACAACTAACTTCCACCTTTGGAGGAATGACAATGCCTAACTTGGGCCCAACCGAATTTATTATCCTTGCAGTACTTATTGTGCTGCTGTTCGGTGCGAAAAAACTCCCAGAGGCAGCACGGTCACTGGGACGTTCCATGCGCATTTTTAAATCGGAAGTTAAGGAAATGAGCCGTGATGATGAAGCGCAGGATCAGCGTGCCATCACTCAGCAGCAACCTCAACAGTCGATTCAGGCTCAGCCTGTACAGCCGCAGCCGATTCAGCAGCCTGCGCCACACCAGCAGCCTCAGCAACCACTGCAGTAGTGGGGTAGCGGCGACATCACATGAGTACCGCTGAACGTATACCCAAAAAAAAGAAAAAGAAGCGTCCAAAAGACGGATCCATGTCGCTGGTGGAGCACATTCAAGAGCTTCGCCGGCGGCTGATTATCTCATTGATTTCGCTTGGTGTGGGAACAATTATCGGGTTCTGGTGGTACCAAAACTCTATGTTTGGTCTGCCTACGTTAGGTGAAATCCTGCGTGGCCCGTATTGTTCACTACCGCCAGAAGCGCGCGCCAGTTTCTCGCCGGATGGATCCTGCAAGTTGCTTGCAACTGCTCCATTTGAAATGTTCATGCTGCGTCTCAAGGTTGGTGCGCTCGCTGGTGCAGTCTTCGCTTCACCAGTTTGGCTGGCGCAACTTTGGGGTTTTATTACGCCAGGCTTGTTAAAGAACGAACGTCGCTGGACGTTTTCGTTCGTGAGTATTGCGGTGGTGTTGTTTGTATCGGGTGCGATGCTGGCGTATTTCGTGCTTGCCTATGGCCTTGAGTTTTTGCTCACCATTGGTATGGATAGCCAAACAACAGCGCTGAATGGTGCGCAGTATTTTGACCTGATCTTAGCGTTGCTCGTAATTTTTGGCGTGAGCTTCGAAGTGCCATTGATTATTGCGATGCTGAATATTATGGGCTTGGTCAGCTACGAACAGTTACGCACAAAGCGGCGGTTGATTATTATGCTGCTCGCCGTGTTTGCCGCGTTTATGACACCTGGCCAGGACCCTTACTCGATGGTTGCATTGGGTGCTGCCCTTGTGCTTCTTGTGGAAATAGCAATCCAATTTGCGCGGATTAATGATAAGCGGCGGAAACGTCACCGGCCCGATTGGTTGGATGTAGACGATGATGCTTCCACTCCAATCAGTGCAGCAACGAGTATTCATCCATCGAGCGGAATTGACGCTACTTCAACGATTGATGCACCTGCACCAATCCGGACAGCACATGACCCAGTCGCCCCAACAACACAGGGTGCGGAGCTGCGTGGTAACTTGGCCGAACGTGGCGGTTCTGATTTCGACGACGTGCTCTAGCACTGGTTCTTCCCGGTACCGGGTAAGTTAGAGCATATGAGTCACCTCGCGGAATTCACAGCTAAACTCACATTCCCCTTGGATCCTTTTCAAATCCAAGGGTGCCGTGCTGTTGAGGAAGATCGGGGTGTGTTAGTGTGTGCACCCACCGGTGCCGGAAAAACCATCGTTGGTGAATTTGCGGTTTCATTAGCACTTTCGCGGGGGACGAAGTGCTTTTACACCACACCGATCAAAGCGCTGAGTAATCAGAAATACCATGATTTAGTTGCTGCTCACGGTGAGCAAACAGTTGGATTGCTCACCGGGGATGTTTCGATCAATGGCAATGCTGAAATCGTGGTGATGACTACGGAAGTGTTGCGCAACATGATTTATGCTGAATCACCAACACTTGACAGGCTGAGCCATGTAGTCATGGATGAAATTCACTTCCTTGCAGATGTGTCACGTGGGGCAGTGTGGGAAGAAGTCATCCTTAATCTTGAAGAGCACATTAGAATCATTGGGCTTTCTGCAACGGTGAGCAATGCCGAGGAGTTCGGTGCGTGGCTTTCCACGGTTCGCGGCGATACTGATGTCATTGTCTCTGAAGTACGTCCTGTACCCCTCGAACAATGGATGATGGTTGGTAGGAAAGTCTTTCCCCTGTTTGAACCTGATTCGGATGGCCAAGTGAACCGTGCCCTGGAACAAGCGGTAACTCGACTCGAACACCGTGAGCACGTGCGTGAACAATGGTCACATGAGACGGGTGGTTTCCGGGCGCGTAGTGCAAGTAAAGGCCGGAACACTCAGTCGCACAAAGAGCGATCAACAGGTCCGCGAGCTGAAGGGGATTTCAGGCCTCTCGGACGGCCAGATGTGCTGCGGATTCTGCATGGTAAACACATGCTCCCAGCGATTACGTTTATTTTTTCCCGGGCAGGTTGTGACGGCGCGTTGCTGCAGTGCTTGCATTCACAACTCACGCTCACCACGGATGAAGAAGCCGATTTGATTGGTGCCATTGTTGATGAGGGCGTGAAGGATATCCCTTCGGCAGATCTTGAGGTACTGCGGTTCCGTCAATGGAAGCGTGCGTTGCAGCGAGGTTTTGCGGCCCATCACGCGGGGATGCTTCCTGCGTTTCGCCATGTCGTGGAAAAACTATTTGTGCAAGGATTGGTTCGTGCTGTTTTTGCCACGGAAACACTCGCTTTAGGTATTAATATGCCAGCTCGAAGTGTGGTGTTGGAGCGTCTCGTGAAGTTTGATGGTGAGGCGCACGTTGAATTGACGCCTGGGCAATATACGCAGCTTACTGGGCGTGCGGGACGTCGGGGAATCGATATTAAGGGCAATGCGATTGTGCAATGGTCACCGGCGATGGATCCCCGCATGGTTGCTGGCTTGGCCTCGACACGGACGTACCCATTAATCTCCACCTTCCAACCAGGCTATAACATGAGCGTCAACCTGCTGTCTACAGTTGGGTATGAGCAAGCGCATCGCTTATTAGAAAAATCATTCGCACAGTACCAGGCGGATGGTTCGGTGGTAAATGAGGTTCGAGAATCGGAGCGCGCAGCGAAAACTGTCGCGGAACTCACTACAGAATTCGCCCAAGCTGTGCAAGATAGTGCGCCAGAGGATGTGCAGGCCAAAGTGAATACATCTCCGGAACAAGTGTTCCGCGATTATCTCCAGTTGCGGCATACACTCACGGTAGAAGAACGCGCAGCCAAGCGACGTAACCTTGAAGAGCGGCATCTTGAAGTGAAAGCAATCCTGCGTAAAGCCCAAATTGGGGATGTGCTTGCGTTGCCGGGGCGGAAAAAACCACTCTTAGCTGTGGTGGTTCGGCCAGCTGAAAGTGCACAAGATCCGCGTCCGTGGGTCACTATGGAAACGGGTTGGTCTGGTCGCATTGAAGCAGATTCGTTTGCAAATCCACCAGTAATCACGGGGCATATGCGGTTGCCGCGCGATATTGGGCAGAAGCCACGGAGAAGCACCTCGATGATCGTCGAGGAATTCCGGCGCGGTAATTATCCGCGACCAAAGAAGTTGAAGCATCAAGCCCGGGTGCGCGGCGGACAAACAGTGGCCAAACTCCGGGCCCAGGTCCGGCAGCACCCGGCGCATCATTGGCCGCAACGGGAACATCTTGCACGCATTGGTGAACGGTTGTTGCGTCGTGAACGTGAACTTGCCGCACTACAAGGCACGGTGTCGGCGGCCGTGGATACGTTAGGTAAACACTTCGACCGAATCTTGGATCTCCTTGCAGAAATGGATTATGTGGTGTTTGACCAAGATGGCATTCCCAGCATTACGGAAGAAGGAGAGCGGCTCGCCCAAATTCATAATGAATCCGATTTATTAGTTGCCCAGTGTTTACGGCGCGGCATTTGGGATGGCCTAGACCCAGCAGAACTTGCTGGTGTTGTGAGCATGTGTACGTTTGAAAACCGCAAAGAAACACGCAATGTTCCGGGCGCTGCCACTGAAGCGATGGCCGAGGCAATGAACCATACGGAACGTATATGGGATGAATTGGTGGTTGATGAGCAGCGTCATCAGTTGCCGCCAACCAGACATCCTGAGGCTGGTTTCGCGTTGGCAATACACCAGTGGACTGCAGGTGCGCCGCTGGGGTACGCGATGTCGGCAGCTGCCCAGAGTGGCGCGGAGCTCACCCCGGGCGATTTTGTGCGTTGGTGTCGGCAGGTCATTGATTTGCTTGAGCAGGTTCGCGCAACCGGTTATTCAAAAGACATCCGGAATAATGCTCGGCAGGCAATTGAAGCTATCCGCCGGGGTGTCGTGGCTATCGGGGCATAAATGGTTGATTCTGTGGTTGGTGCTGGTAGATATGCTCCTTCGCCGTCTGGGGATTTGCATTTTGGCAACCTTCGTACGGCACTACTTGCGTGGCTCTGTGCTCGGTCCACTGGTCGAGCGTTTTATCTTCGGATTGAGGATATTGATACTGGCCGTTCCAGCGCGGACTCGGCCCTGCGCCAAGTTGAAGATCTTGCGGCACTCGGCTTGGATTGGGATGGGCCGATCCTGTATCAGCATGACCGGTTTCAGGCATATCAAGAGGCACTTGATCGGCTTCCAACATATGAATGCTACTGCTCCCGCAAAGATATTCTTGCGGCTGCCTCGGCACCGCATGCGCCGCCAGGGGCGTATCCCGGAACGTGTCGCAATCTTACCGAGGCGGAGCGAGCTGAGCGGCGTGCCAAACTTGCGCAACAACATCGAGTTCCCGCATTACGGCTGAAAAGTGAGGTTTCCTCGTGGACGGTGGTGGACGAATTCCTAGGTGAATACACCGGAACGATTGACGATATGGTGCTTAAGCGCGCAGATTGGGCCTATAATTTCGCCGTCGTGATTGATGATGCAGACCAGGGGATAGACCAAGTTGTCCGTGGCGACGACCTGCTCGCTTCGACGCCGCGGCAGGCATACCTTGCGCAGTTATTAGGCGTGGATGTGCCGCAGTACATTCATGTGCCGCTAGTGCTGAATACGCAAGGTCAACGACTGGCCAAACGCGATGGTGCGGTGACGTTTCGTGAACTAGAGGGTGACGTCCTTGAGCAAGTAGGGGCGTCGATAGGCTTGCCAGGAGCGCGCAGTGCTGCAGAATTGCTGGAACGGTTTTCTCTTTCGGCCGTGCCACGGGAACCTTATATTTGGCGCGGGCGGAACAGCCTATGATGGGGGCCATGTCGTTATTATTTCCAATACATGTCTATGCAACCCGTCTTCATGATGCCGCCGCAGCTGCAAAGAAAGCGGGTTTAGCTGGCCTTATCTTTGGCACTGGGGCCGAGCTGGCGTATTTAACTGGGTCGTGGATCAGCACTCATGAGCGATTGACGGCGTTGGTGATACCTGCTGAAGGGCAGCCAACCTTGCTGTTGCCGGCGGTGGATCGGGGTGATCTCGCACTCTCGGCAATTCCGGAGTTGGATATCCAGGTGCGCGGCTGGGTTGATGGTGAACACCCGCACGAATTAGCGGTTGCAGCATTAGGTACGCTTGTCGACGCCCCGACCGTTGGGTTGGGCTCGTCGCTGACAGCAGATCACGTCTTACCGCTCCAAGAACTCTTGGGTGGAACCACCGTTGTTGCTGGCCAGCTACTGAAAGAACTGTTTATGCGCAAAGATGCTGCAGAAATCACCGCGTTGCGTGAAGCCGGTGCCGCCATTGACAGGGTGCATGCTATGGTTCCGGAATTACTTGTTCCGGGTCGAACTGAACGTCAAGTGGCTGATGAGCTTGAGCGGTTGATCTTGCAGGAGCATTCAGAGGTCGATTTCATTATTGTTGGTTCGGGTCCAAATGGTGCAAATCCGCATCATTCATTTTCGGACCGTGTGCTCGAACGTGGCGATGTTGTTGTGGTCGATATCGGCGGAACGTTTGGGCCCGGCTACCATTCAGATTGCACTCGCACATATATCGTTGGTGGCCCGCAGCAGCAGGTTAGTGATCCAGATTTTGCCCGTCTTTATGAAGTGCTGGAACGTGCTCAAGCCGCTGCGGTGCAGGCAGTACGCCCAGGAGTTACCGCAGCAAGTATTGATGCTGTCGCCAGGGATGCGATTGTCGCTGCCGGATTCGGTGACGAATTTATTCACCGAACTGGGCATGGTATCGGATTATCGTTGCACGAAGAACCGTTTATTATGGCAGGAAACGATTTGGTACTTGAACCTGGTATGGCGTTTTCTGTGGAACCGGGTATTTATTTGGCGGGCCGTGTTGGTGCCCGAATCGAAGATATCGTTGTAGTGACAGATGCCGGTTGTGAAACGGTCAACAATCAACCACGTGGATTGCAATAATGGGAACAATTGTGTTGTTCGGTGGCACCAGCGATATCGGTGTTGACCTTGTTGAACGGTTATGTCCAGGCAAGACTGTAGTAGTGGCTGCTCGTCGCCCAGAAGCGGTCCAGATTTCAGGTGCGACAGACGTGCACGTTGTTCCGTTTGAAGCAACCGCCTATGAAACTCACGAACGCGTTATTGAACAGGTATTGAGTTTCGGTGATGTTGAAGCGGCAATTGTGGCATTTGGCATTTTGGGAGATCAACAGCGAGCCGAGGCGGATCACGCTCATGCAGTGGAAATCGCGAGCATTGATTACACCGCGCAGATTTCTGTGTTAACAATCTTGGCGAAGAGGTTACAGCAACAATCACAGCCAGCAACGATCGTGGCGTTTTCCTCGATTGCGGGTTGGCGTGCGCGCCGCCCGAATTATGTGTACGGTTCCACCAAATCTGGTTTGGATGCGTTTTGTCAGGGCCTCACCGATGCACTGCACGGCACGAACGTACGGTTGATTACTGTGCGTCCTGGTTTTGTGATTGGGTCGATGACTTCAGGCATGAAACCAGCACCATTGTCCGTGTATCCGGCAGATGTAGCGGCGGCAATTGTTCAACGTATGCAGCGCAAGGGCTCTGCAACACTATGGGTGCCAGGGAAACTCCGGTTTGTTGCATGGGTGATGCGCATGGTGCCGCGGCGCGTGTGGCGCCGTATGCCGCGTTAAAAACCCAGTACGATAGTGTTCTATGACGCAACTCGCTGCCAACCGGCACCCAACTGATGCCGATCCACCTATTGAGGTAGTCGGCATTGGCGCTGATGGTTTTACAAGCTTGAATGAGGCGGCACAGAATGCCATTCTTCATGCTGACGTTGTGATCGGCTCGTGGCGGCAATTGAACTTACTACCAGAGGGTTGCCGGGCAGAACGGCGCCCCTGGCCTTCACCGCTCATACCTTCGATTGTTCCAATGTTCAACGAACTTGCGGGCTGTCATGTGGTGGTGTTGGCTTCGGGTGATCCAATGTTTCATGGCATTGGAACAACGCTGATTCGGATCCTCGGAAAGCATCGTGTGCATGTGTATTCCGCGCCGTCGTCAGTGTCGTTGGCGTGTGCGCGGATCGGCTGGGCCGTCGATCGAACACCTGTGGTGTCATTGATGACCCATCCCGTGGCCAGCGTTATTCCGCTGGTAGATTCCGGACAGCCGTTTATGGTCTTGTGCAAGGATGAAACAAGTGTTGGCGAAATCGCGGCATTGTTGGTTGCGTTGAACCATGAAGCCGCGAAGCTTACCGTGCTGAGCGATCTTGGTAGTGCCGATGAGCACCAAACATCTGGCACAGCAGCACTACCCCCAAAACCCGTCAGTTCATTGAACATTCTGGCGGTTCAACCAAATGGTCCCAAACATAGTTGCGTGCCCGGATTGCCTGATTCTGAATACGAATCGGACGGGCAACTCACCAAGCAAGATATTCGCGCGCTTACCGTTTCTGCATTAGCTCCTTGTCCAGGTGAAACCCTGTGGGATATTGGTGGCGGTTCTGGCTCGATCGCCATCGAGGCACTCCGTGCGGTACCCGGCCTA
>JAUMZC010000018.1:0-4940 GCA_030528295.1 Corynebacterium sp. | reverse complement strand
TTGTTTCGAAATCAACGAAGAGCGCCGCACCCGAATCGCCCGCAACGCACACGCATTGGGCGTGCCGTCTCTGAATGTGCACGGTGCAGCTCCAAAGGCGTTGATCGGTGCCCCCGAGCCAAACGTGATTTTTATCGGCGGCGGCATTACAGCCTCAGCAGTGTTTGAAACCGCTTGGGCTGCGCTACCGCTTGGTGGCAGGCTTGTGGCAAATGCAGTCACGGTGGAGTCTGAGCAGAAGCTATGGCAACTGCGGCAACGTTATGGCGGAACAATTGTTCGTATGGCAATATCTCACGAGTATCAGGTGGGTTCATTTACCACGATGAAACCCGCATTGCCTGTCGTCCAATGGCGAGTAATCAAGGAGCAAGACTAACGTGACCGTGTATTTTATTGGCGCAGGCCCTGGCGCTGCGGACCTTCTGACGCTTCGGGCCGATCGGCTAATTCGAACCTGTCCCGTATGCCTCTATGCTGGCAGTATCGTGCCTGAAGAAGTCCTTGCGAATTGCCCCGCAGACGCTGAGATTATCAATACTGCTCGCATGCCGCTCGATGAGATTATCGCTATTATCCAGCGCGCTCACTCCGAAGGTAAGGATATTGCACGGCTGCAATCCGGTGACCCCGCGATCTATTCGGCATTGGCCGAACAGGCACGCCGCCTTGTAGCGCTCGGAATTCCGTATGAAGTGGTGCCTGGGGTTCCGTCATACGCTGCGGCTGCTGCGGCACTGGGCCATGAACTGACCGTCCCGACCGTCGGGCAGACGGTAATTCTCACAAGAATTAATGGTCGTGCATCACAAATGCCGCCAGGGGAGGACCTTGCTACCCTCGGGGCGTCGAAAGCTACACTCTGCATTCACCTCGCCGCTCACGATATTGAACGTGTGGTGGAAGAACTTGTGCCTCACTATGGAACAGCATGCCCCGCGGCCGTCGTTACGTATGCGTCTCGCCCGGAAGAACATATACTCCGCGGAACACTCGGTGATATCGCCACACAAATGCGCGAGGCAGGTATCACACGCACGGCGGTGATTATCGTCGGCCAGGTGCTCGGTGCGGAAGGATTCCCGGACAGTTTCTTGTACTCCGATGATCGCCCCAGAGACGCGCACGGTAGGACAATCCCATGCGTGCATTAATCCTTGGCGGTACCCGCGAGGCGCGCGAAATCGCAGCCCTACTCCAGCAAGATAATTGGCATGTCACCAGTTCGCTTGCGGGAAGGGTGAAACAACCTGCGCTTCCCGTCGGCGAAGTCCGAATCGGTGGTTTCGGTGGCCCTGCAGGCCTGGTGAATTGGCTTGTGCAAGAGAAGGTTGAGGTGGTCATTGACGCAACCCATCCGTTTGCCGAGCGTATTAGCGTGTCCGCTGCGGAAGCGACCCGCGCAACTGGTGTCCCACTGATTGCATTGCATCGGCCCGCATGGGAACCCGAAGAACGAGATCACTGGACTATGGTGCGGGACATGGATGAAGCCGCACGAGTTGTGGCGCGAACCTATCACCATATTTTCCTGACGGTTGGTCGACAGCAGCTCGCAGCATTCGCCAAAGACCCCCACAACCTGTATGTGATCCGTTGCGTCGACCCACCAGAGGTGGATCTACCGAAGCGCCACCGGCTGATCTTTTCGCGCGGGCCGTTCACCATTGACAGTGAAAAGCAATTGATGCGCGATAATCAAATCAACTGCCTCGTCACCAAAAACTCAGGTGGCGAACTCACCCGCGCCAAACTTTACGCCGCCCGTGACCTCGGCATTCCTGTGGTGATGGTGCAACGCCCGCAACTTCCCGGTGGCCCGCAAGTGCGTGTGGTGCATTCGGCGCAGCAGGCGCGTGAAGCAGTCTATGAGCTTTAGCCCTGTTGATTTCTTACGTCTTTTTCGCTAACGTCTCGTCTAAGCGAAAAGGAGAACTCTCAATGTAATTTGCAACGAATGATTGCTTTCAGCTCCGCTTTGGCCGGTGTTTTTGCCCGCAACCGGTGAAGCGGTGATTTTTCGTTGCTTATTACTTTGGGAGTTTTTATGTGTACACATCCATTCGGGTTTCCAATTTCTGTACCTGGGTCTCATGCCCCGGTGCGCATGTGGTCACCACTTGCTGAAGTCGACCACGCAGCACAACGCCAAATTCGAAACGTCTCTCGATTGCCGTGGGTGCACGGCGTTGCAGTCATGCCCGATGTGCATGCCGGTGCGGGAGTGACGGTTGGCAGCGTGATTGCAATGTCCCAAGCGGTATCGCCCGCCGCCGTCGGGTCTGATATCGGGTGCGGCATGATGGCTGTGAAAACAACGCTGACGTTGATGGATCTTCCGTCAGAACTTGCACCTCTTCGCTCGGCGTGGGAAAGCGTCGTTCCGGTGGGCTTTGCCAAACACGCAACACGCGCTGGCATACTCGCCGTTGATGGGCTGTTACGGCGCGAGGTGAAGAAACTGTTTTCGCGTTTCGACGCCCTGCGCGTTGACGTCTCGGCAGCAGAACACAATGCATTCCGGCAATGTGGCACGCTTGGCGGTGGAAATCATTTCATCGAATTATGTGTTGATGAGTCCGGAATTGTGTGGATCATGTTGCATTCGGGTTCCCGCAATATTGGTAAAGAATTAGCGGAACGCCATATTGCCAGGGCGCGGAATTTAGAATGGAATTCTGATATCCCTGACCGTAATCTCGCAGTATTTTTGCATCGCGATGAAGACGGTCGCGAGTACCCACAATGGAACGATTACCTGCATGATCTCTATTGGGCGCAGGATTACGCGCTCATGAACCGCAAGGTCATGATGGCATCAGTGAAAGCGAAACTTTTGGAATTCTTCCCGGAATGTCGTTTCCTTGAAGAAGTAAATTGTCACCACAATTATGTGTCCGAAGAACGATACGACGATGTGGATTTGATTATTACCCGTAAAGGTGCAATTAGCGCAAAGAAGGGTGAGCTTGGGATTATCCCTGGTTCCATGGGAACTGGCTCGTTTATTGTTCGTGGTTTAGGCAATCCCGATTCGTATTGCTCTGCCTCGCACGGTGCCGGTCGACGCGTCAGCCGAGGAACCGCGCGTGAGACATTCAGCCTCGATGATCTGATCGCGCAAACATCCGGCGTGGAATGCAGGAAAGACTATGGGGTATTAGATGAAATCCCTGGCGCCTATAAGGATCTGAATACTGTGATGGAACATCAATGTGATCTCGTTGAGGTGGTGGCACGTTTGGACACCTTGCTCTGCGTCAAGGGATAATAGAACAAGTTGTTCAATATCTTTTTAGCTGCTGACCACGGCTTCTGGTGGGTTTAACTGGGTAAACGGTGGGTCGCTACCCCCGTTTTCTCACGCATGTTTAGGCCTCTCATACTATAGGCCCCAGAATGCTAGCGCAGAGCTGAAAGGATTGCCTCAGGTGAAGAAAATTTCGGAATTCCCAGTTGCAAGCGTGACGTTGTCCGTGGAGGACTGGGAAGGAAGGTTTACTGTTCATAAGGACGGCGAAACGCGACAAACACAAATTGGCGATTGGGAACTGAGCGCAGCAGATATCGCTTCCGTTCTTGCAACTATCCCAGGTTTAGATAACCCTACTGATCGCTGGTGGGTGCTGGCGCCGAAAGACTCTGGCCGCGAGTACATGTTGTATTTGCTGCATTCGTATCCGTTTTCGCACGCGCGGTACCTGACCAGACTGAACCTAGGGCGCGAAGAATCCACATATAAGGTGCTTGTCGACGGCGCGGTGGTCAACGATACGCAAGGCGAACTGACCACAGAAAACTGGGGCCCACATGACTACGACTCGGAGATTGAAGAAGCGGGATACGCCGTCGCCTCGTTGTGGATTGTGAAGCCGGTGGTGGACTCTGCTACCCACCACCGAGAGCTGATTTGCGAGGCGATATCTTCACCACTCAACGCTGAAGACTGGTTGCCTATCTGGTCCTAACGCTGTGGTTCAGACAAGGTTCCCGTACTTCCTTGAAGTGAAGACGCGAACCCCGTCAGGACCTGCGTAGCTTTGCGTGGTGCTGGCACCAACGATCAGCATGGTTCGCATATCGACAATGCTGGGATCAAAATCCGCCAATGTCGTAATGGTTACATGCTCTGCATCGCTGCCTACGGCACGGGCCACGATCACAGGAGTCTCCGGGCGCTGATATTCAGCCACAATGGTTTTGAGTTGCGCGACTTGTTCCCGGCGTTCTTTCGACGCCGGGTTGTACACAGCGAACGCCATATCAGCGGATGCGAGTGCCCGAATTCGTTTTTCGATCTGCTCCCAGGGCTTCAACCGATCCGAAAGCGAGATCATGCCAAAATCATGTCCAAGTGGAGCGCCAACGCGACTCGCTACGGCCTGAGCTGCTGTCATACCTGGAATAATCCGAACAGGCACATCACGCCACTGATCATCGTCGGCGGTTTCTAATACCGCCGCCGCCATTGCGAACACACCTGGGTCACCGGACGACACCACAACGACCTGGCGTCCTCGTTTCGCCAGGTCAAGGGCCATAGCTGCGCGTTCAGCTTCTACTTTATTATCGGAAAGGTGGCGTTGCTGGCCGGCGCGATGAGGAACGCGACGTACATACGTGGAATAGCCAATAATGTCAGTCGCTTGGCGAAGTTCCGCGGTCACTTCAGGCGTAGTCCATCGTGCCGCCCCTGGGCCAAGGCCCACAACCACAACTTCGCCTCGAGGTTTCGGTTGTGTGTGTTTCGGGGAGGGGACTACCGCAACCGAAAAATACGGAATATCCTCGGCTTCCGCTTCAAGTACCGATATGCATTGCTGTCCGTCCATGCCGACGCGAATGACCACGTAGGATTCCTCGGCCCGGTGAGCAGCGATTAACGCCTGGCGTACTTTTTCAAACGTTCGCCCAAGCTTCATAATCACAGCAGAGTCAGT
>JAUMZC010000017.1 GCA_030528295.1 Corynebacterium sp. | reverse complement strand
TGGTATCGCCTTCGTTGAGGCTCTTGCTCTTATCGGTCTTGTTGCTGGCTTCATCCTCTAATTCACTTAAGACAACGAAAGCTGGAGACTTATGACGAACGTCATTAACTACATTGCGGCAGGAGGCGACGGCGAGGCTTTGCCTTTGGAGCAGCCCATCAACCCGTTGCTGCCCGCCTCGTACGATCTCGTCTGGTCCATCATTCCGCTCGTCGTCGTTGGCATCCTCTTCTGGAAGGTGGTTCTTCCCAAGTTCCAGGAAGTCCTTACCGAGCGTGAGGACCGGATTCAAGGTGGAATTCAGCGAGCTGAAAACGCACAAAACGAAGCGAGAGCAGCGTTGGAAAAATACAATGCTCAGCTTGCTGAAGCACGTGCCGAGGCTGCACAGATCCGCGAAGAAGCCCGTGACAAGGGTAAGCAGATCATCGAAGAGATGAAGGCCCAGGCTACTGAAGAAAGCAACCGCATCATCGAAGCCGGTGAAAAGCAGCTTGCCGCCCAGCGTGAGCAGGTCGTTGCAGAGCTGCGCCGCGAGATGGGGCAGAACTCGATCAACCTGGCTGAGCGGCTTTTAGGAGAGCAACTCTCCGATAACGTAAAGCGCTCCGGCACGATCGATAGCTTCCTGTCCAACCTCGACACCGTGGACAACGCAGGAAAGTGAGCGACATGCACGCAGCGAGCCGCGAAGCACTAGCGAACGCAACGCAGACCCTGGACACAACCCTGTCCGGAGGCACCAATGCAGTCGCAGTCGCCGCACAGACTGGTACCGAACTGTTCGACGTCGTTGAGATTCTCGACGGCGACCGCGGCCTGCGTGTCGCGGTGGCTGATTCCTCAGCCACCCCCGAGCAGCGCTCTGGCCTGGTGACGGCAGTATTTGGAAAGAAGGTCTCCAAAGTTACTTTGGATATCCTGACAGCTGCCGCGGCCCAGGTCTGGTCCACCCCGCGTGAACTGCGCACCGGCCTGGTGGAGTTGGGTCGTCGCGCCCTGCTCCGAGCAGCCGAGCAGCAGAACCAGCTGGCACAGGTAGAGGACGAATTGTTCCGCCTGAGCCGGATTTTGGACGGCGAAAAGCAACTCACCCAGTTGCTCGGTGACCGCACTGCCACCGCCGCCGCCAAGCGCGAGCTGCTGGCCCGAGTGCTCTACGGCAAAGTCAGTTCAATTACTGAAGCCCTAGCACTGCAGGTCATTGGTCGCCCCGACAGCAACCCCATTGATGACATGGCTCAGCTTTCCGCCCTTGCCGCAGGTTTAGAAGGGAAGAAAGTAGCATATGTGGTCAGCGCTGTTGAGCTGAATGAGGCACAGGAACAGGCACTGGTTGAAAAACTGGGCCGTATTTATGGTCGGAAGATGAGCATCCACGCTGAGGTCGATCCCAGCCTCCTCGGTGGAATGGTCGTCCGCGTCGGCGATGAGGTAATCGACGGCAGTACTGCGGGGAAACTCCAGCGGCTGCGTAGCAACCTTGTTTAAGGCACGACTGAATATCACTAGACAATAATTGCTGGAAGAAACAACCGAGAGCAGGAAGAACATGGCGGAGCTGACGATCTCCTCCGATGAGATCCGTAGCGCGATTGCGAACTACACCTCGAGCTACTCCCCGGAGGCCTCCCGCGAGGAGGTCGGCCTGGTCATTTCGGCAGCTGATGGTATTGCCCAGGTTTCGGGCCTCCCGTCAGTGATGGCGAATGAGCTCCTCGAGTTCCCAAACGGCGTCATTGGCGTCGCACAGAACCTCGACACCGACAAAATTGGTGTTGTAGTTCTGGGTAACTACGAGACTCTGAAAGAGGGCGACGAAGTCAAGCGGACAGGAGACGTACTGTCCATCCCGGTCGGGGACGCATTCCTTGGCCGCGTAATTAACCCCCTAGGCCAGCCAATCGACGGCCTAGGTGCAATTGAAAAAGAAGAAGACCGCGTGCTGGAGCTGCAGGCACCGTCCGTATTGCAGCGCCAACCAGTGGGCGAACCGATGCAAACCGGTATCAAGGCTATTGACGCCATGACCCCCATCGGCCGCGGTCAGCGTCAGCTGATCATTGGTGACCGTAAGACTGGTAAAACTGCCGTCTGCTTGGACACCATCTTGAATCAGAAGAGCAACTGGGAATCCGGTGACGTAACCAAGCAGGTACGTTGTATTTACGTAGCTATTGGTCAAAAGGGTTCCACCATTGCGGCTGTACGCCGTACCCTCGAAGAGCACGGTGCACTTGAATACACCACGATTGTGGCTGCACCTGCCTCCGATTCCGCTGGCTTCAAGTGGCTCGCCCCATTCGCCGGTGCTGCTTTAGGCCAGCACTGGATGTACCAGGGTAAGCACGTCCTTGTTATTTATGACGATCTGACCAAGCAAGCTGAAGCATATCGTGCCATCTCCTTGCTGCTGCGTCGTCCTCCAGGCCGTGAAGCTTACCCAGGTGACGTGTTCTACCTCCACTCCCGCTTGTTGGAACGTGCTGCGAAGCTCTCCGATGACATGGGCGCTGGCTCCATGACCGCGTTGCCGATCATTGAGACCAAGGCTAACGACGTTTCCGCGTTCATTCCGACCAACGTAATTTCGATTACTGACGGCCAGGTCTTCCTTGAGTCCGACCTGTTCAACCAAGGTGTTCGCCCAGCTATTAACGTCGGTGTTTCCGTTTCCCGTGTGGGTGGCGCTGCCCAAACCAAGGGCATGAAGAAGGTTTCCGGTTCCTTGCGTCTGGACCTTGCCGCCTACCGTGACCTCGAAGCATTCGCTGCATTCGCTTCTGACCTGGATCCCGCATCCAAAGCACAGCTTCAGCGTGGTCAGCGTCTCGTGGAGCTGCTCAAGCAATCAGAAAACAGCCCAATGGCTGTGGAAGACCAAATGGTTTCCATCTGGCTCGCTGGCGAGGGAGAATTCGATTCCGTTCCCGTCGAAGACATCCGTCGCTTCGAATCTGAACTGCATGAGTACCTGCACGCAAACGCTGCAGCCGTTTACGATCAAATCGCCGGTGGTGCCGCATTCTCTGAGGATTCCCAGAAGACTCTCCTGGCTGCTACCACTGACTTCAAGCGCACCTTCCAAACCACGGACGGTACACCTGTTATCAACGAGCCAGAAGTAGATCCGCTGAAAGAAGGCGAACTGAAGAAGGCTCAGATTACAGTTTCCCGTAAGACCACCAAAAAGTAGGGCTGTGACAAGCACTATGACCGTCCAAGGAAAAGAAGGGAGGCGATGATTCATGGCAAGTCTTCGTGAGTTACGTAACCGTATCAAGTCGGTGAATTCGACGAAGAAGATCACGAAAGCTCAAGAACTGATCGCCACCTCGCGAATCACCAAGGCGCAGGCACGGGTTGAGGCTTCGCTCCCATACGCCAACGAAATTCACGACGTGATTGAACGTTTGGCTTCAGCGAGTTCTCTGGATCACCCCATGCTCCGGGAGCGTGAAAACGCAACCCGCGCTGCTATCTTGGTGGTTTCGAGTGACCGCGGTATGGCTGGTGGCTACAACTACAACGTCTTCAAGAAGACAACCGAGCTGAAAAACCTCCTTGAGGAAAAAGGCTATGAGGTTGTCATCTACGTAGCAGGTAACAAGGGTGTCGGTTACTACAAGTTCCGTGGCGAAGAAATCGCCGGGCAGTGGACCGGTTTCTCCCAAGATCCTCGCTATGCGGAGACGCATAATCTGCGCCGCCACCTCATTGATGCGTTTATTGCAGGTTCGACCGGTACCGCAAAATACCGGGAAGGCCTCAATGTTGAAGAAGGCGAATCCGTGCAGGGCTTCGACCAACTTCACGTTGTGTATACCGAGTTTGAGTCCATGCTGACCCAAACTGCACGTGCACACCAACTCCTCCCAATCGAGCCGATTATCGAGCTCGACGAGATGGAGATGGGTGACGGTATCCTCGAGGACAAAGGTGAGGTTTCGTCGGATTACGAATTCGAACCAGACCCAGATACCCTCCTCGCTGCACTGTTGCCGCAATACGTATCACGTAGCTTGTTCGCCATGCTCTTAGAGGCAGCTGCTTCTGAATCAGCGTCGCGTCGGAACGCAATGAAGTCCGCCACAGACAACGCTACTGCGCTCGTGAAAGATCTTTCACGTGTGGCAAACCAAGCCCGCCAGGCACAGATCACCCAGGAAATCACAGAGATCGTCGGTGGCGCCGGAGCGCTCGCCGAAAGCGGAGAAAGTGACTAGATTATGACTACAGCTCTCAATGAGCAGAACGCACAGCAGGCGGTAGGCGCCGGCCGTGTCGTGCGTGTCATCGGTCCGGTCGTCGACGTGGAATTCCCGCGCGGCGAGCTGCCGGCCCTATTTAACGCACTGACTGTCGAGGTCACCCTCGAAGCAGTCGCCAAAACAATTACCCTCGAAGTTGCCCAGCACCTTGGCGATAACCTCGTTCGTGCCATCTCCATGGCGCCAACTGATGGTCTCGTCCGTGGCGCGAAAGTTATTGACTCCGGCCAGCCGATCTCTGTTCCGGTTGGCGACGTAGTCAAGGGCCACGTCTTTAACGCCCTGGGTGACTGCCTCGACGAGCCAGGCCTTGGCCGTGACGGCGAACAGTGGGGAATCCACCGTGACCCGCCACCATTCGACCAGCTCGAAGGTAAAACTGAAATTCTTGAAACGGGTATTAAGGTTATTGACCTGCTGACCCCTTACGTTAAGGGCGGCAAGATTGGTCTGTTCGGTGGCGCTGGTGTGGGCAAAACCGTGCTGATCCAAGAGATGATTACCCGTATTGCGCGTGAGTTCTCCGGTACCTCGGTATTCGCTGGTGTTGGTGAACGTACTCGTGAAGGTACCGACCTCTTCCTCGAAATGGAAGAAATGGGCGTGCTTCAAGATACTGCCCTTGTATTCGGCCAGATGGATGAGCCGCCAGGAGTTCGTATGCGTGTCGCGCTCTCCGGCTTGACCATGGCAGAGTACTTCCGTGACGTTCAGCACCAGGACGTGCTGCTCTTCATCGACAACATCTTCCGTTTCACCCAGGCAGGTTCTGAGGTGTCCACGCTGCTCGGCCGTATGCCTTCCGCCGTGGGTTACCAGCCGACACTGGCTGACGAAATGGGCATCCTGCAGGAGCGTATTACCTCCACCAAGGGTAAGTCGATTACGTCGCTGCAGGCCGTGTACGTCCCTGCTGACGACTACACCGACCCGGCTCCAGCTACGACGTTCGCCCACCTGGACGCAACCACCGAGCTTGACCGCGGTATTGCCTCCAAGGGTATTTACCCTGCTGTGAACCCGCTGACCTCAACCTCTCGTATTCTCGAGCCAGGCATCGTTGGTGAGCGCCACTACAATGTTGCACAGCGCGTGATCCACATCCTCCAGAAGAACAAGGAACTCCAAGACATCATCGCGATTCTTGGTATGGATGAATTGTCTGAAGAGGACAAGATCACCGTGCAGCGTGCTCGTCGTCTGGAGCGTTTCTTGGGCCAGAACTTCTTCGTTGCTGAAAAGTTCACCGGTATTCCAGGTTCCTACGTTCCGCTTGAGCACACGATCGAAGCATTCGAGCGCATTTGCAATGGCGACTTTGACCACTACCCTGAGCAGGCATTTAACGGCTTGGGTGGCTTGGATGATGTCGAGGCTGCTTACAAGAAGATGACCGGAAAGTAAAGGGGCGAAACTCATGGCTGAAATCGCCGCTGAACTGGTCTCTGTCGAGCGCATGCTGTGGTCCGGCAAGGCTACCATCGTTACGGCTCAGACCACTGAGGGTGAAATCGGCGTGCTGCCCGGCCACGAACCCATGCTCGGCCAATTGGCTGACAATGGCGTTGTGGTGATCCGTCCTGTTGAAGGCGACAAGCTCGTTGCTGCCGCACCAGGTGGTTTCCTTTCAGTATCCAAAGACAAGGTGACCATCTTGGCTCACTACGCTGTGTGGGCCAATGAGGTAGATGCCGCTAAGGCTGAGGCTGCGTTGCAGTCTGAGGATCCGGAGGTTAAAGCACGCGCTGAAGCTGAGCTCCGCGCATTACGTCGTGATAAGGAAGCGTAACGCTTTCTGGTAGGCGTACCTGCCCGTTCTTCCCTCGAAATTACAAAGAACCACCCGCAAATGCGGGTGGTTCTTTGTATACATATGCATACTGAAGTATTCGTCATACGTCTTTAAGCAGGAGCTTTTAATTAGCGAAAATGCAGCTGTTTCCACAGGGTATTGTCGCTTGTGCACAAGGGGTATGATGTATGAAAAATACAACAGGGAGTCTTGGGGCGCTCTTTGTGTATCAGATTGGTGGTATGCGCATGGAATATTTCTGGTATGGCCTGATTCTTATAGTCGTCATGGTTGTGATTTTGGCTGTGTGGCGCTTCTACATGCTGCGTAGCAGTGGATCCTTGGTGATTTTGCGCCATGTACCTGCGCAAGGTGCCCATGGTTGGCGGCATGGGCTCATTCGCTACAACGGTTCGATCGCCGAGTATTACAAACTGCGATCATTGTCGCCTGTGGCCAATATTATTATCGATCGTCAGCATGCGCAGCTGCTTGGGAGTAGAAGCCCTGTTCCGAATGAATCTGATTTCATGCAGCCAAACACCAAAATTGCGCATCTTTTGGTGGGGGATATGGAGTATGAAATTGCTATGGATTTACGCAGTGAGATGGCCCTTACGGCGTGGTTAGAATCTGCCCCAAGCCAGCGGTTGAAACGGGTGGATGCTCGTGAAGCAATCCGACACCTCACCCAAAAGCGAAATGCTACTTAACCTTGGGCTACAGTTGAGGAATGCGTCTTGTCATTGCCCGGTGTTCTGTTGATTATGTTGGCCGTTTAGAAGCTCATCTTCCAATGGCTGATCGTCTGTTAATGGTCAAAGCTGATGGATCAGTGTCCATCCATGCCGATGATCGTGCGTACAAACCATTGAATTGGATGACACCACCGTGCACGCTTGATGAGCGGGAAATAACAAGCGAAGGGGGCGAAGCGCTTGGTGTGCGTATGTGGATCGTGGAAAACAATAAGGGGGAACAACTCCGCATCACAATAGAGGCCGTGCACTCGGATTTTTACTACGATTTTGGGGAAGACCCAGGCTTGGTTAAAGACGGTGTAGAGGCGCATCTTCAGGAGCTACTTGCAGAGCATATTGAGACTCTTGGGGAAGGTTACAGCCTGATCCGTCGCGAGTATCCTACAGCCATCGGACCAGTTGACATTTTGTGTCGCGATGCTGCCGGTATGACGGTAGCGGTGGAGATTAAGCGCCGCGGGGGTATTGACGGCGTCGAACAGCTTTCCCGGTATCTCGATTTGCTCAACAGGGACGAGTTGTTAAGCCCGGTGCGTGGTGTGTTCGCCGCCCAAGAAATCAAACCGCAAGCCCGCACGCTCGCGGAAGATCGCGGCATTGATTGTGTAACGCTGGATTATCAGGCATTGCGGGGCATTGAGACAGACGAATTGCGTTTGTTCTAAATGCCTCGCAGAAACTACGGAAAGCGGCCCCAGGGCAAAGGCTCGGGGAGGAAATCCCAGCGCAAAGGCTCGAATTCGCAGCCGCGCCCATTGCCACGTGATGGGGCCGCCTATTTTGGTACGCAGATTGAGCAAGGTCCCAGCTGGACCTTTGGGGCGCCGTATTTAGTGCGCCACATCGGCCCTACTGCCGCTCGTAAGTTCTATATCTGCCCCGGATGTAATCAAGATATTCCGCCGGGGGTAGGGCATATCGTGGCATGGCCCGAAGACCATGCTGACGACCGTAGACATTGGCATAAGCCCTGCTGGGAACGGCGCTAGAACGGTACGCGGATAGTTATTTCACTGGTTCCGTGATTTCCAACAGCACACCGCCAGCGTCCTTTGGATGCACGAAATTGATGCGCGCGCCACCGGTGCCAATTTTTGGCTCTGCGTACAGCAAACGTGTGCCTTGCTCGGTGAGGTGCTTGCTCAGGGCGTCGATATTGTTAGTGCGTAGGCACATTTGTTGCAGGCCAGGGCCATTTTTGCTGAGGAATTTGCCGATCGGCGAATCTTCTTTGAGGGGGGCGAGGAGCTGAATCATGCCGTCATGCTCAGTGAGATGCTTCGGGCCGATCATCGCCTCAACCACGCCTTGTTCTTCGTTGGTTTCTTGGTGGTGATTGACCCAGCCGAAGTTGGCGCGATAGAACTCAACTGCGGCATCGAGATCGGGAACAGCGATCCCCACATGGTCGAGGCAGATGACGTATTCGTGAGGAATTTGAATATTTGAAGTTTCGCTCATGGTCACCAGTGTAGACTTGCGTTTCCCACTGCGCAGGCGTTCCGGAAAGGTTATGTTAGGCGTTATGATTATTGCTTTTTCAGTAGCGCCAACTGAGGTTCCGAATGCGCATGCGGAAATGTCTGAGGCGGTGGCTGCGGCCGTGCGGGTCGTGCGGGAATCGGGCCTTCCGCACGAAACAAACGCAATGTTTACGCTGGTTGAGGGGGAGTGGGAGGAGGTTATGGACGTCGTGAAACGTGCGACGGACGCTGTGCTTGCGGTGTCACCTCGGGTGAGTTTGGTGCTTAAAGCAGACATTCGACCGGGATACCACAACCAATTGACCCAAAAAGTTGAATCATTAGAGCGTCATTTGTAGGTTCCTTAACCCTGTTACCATCGTGGTTGTTGCGGCTATTGAAGATGGAAGGCTATTTGAATTGACTACTCCTGACCGTTTTGTGGGTGGGGCGATTGATCTTGGTGAGGTGAAAGCACGTGCGGAAGCGCGGGCACAGCAGGCACCTGCGGGTGGGGTGGCTACCGCTGTGGTGGTCACGCCGGAAAACTTCGAGGAAGAGGTAGTTCGGCGTTCCTTGCAGGTTCCAGTCGTTGCGCAGATTGGTTCGGCGCGGAGCGAACACTCTGAGCAGCTCAAGGCTGATCTTACGACGCTCGCTTCGCAAGCTAGTTTGCACTGGATTTTTGCTTATATTGATGCTGATACATATCCGGAATTTGCACAGGTTTTCGGCGTTACTGCCGTGCCGACTGTTATTGCGCTAGCCGACGGCCGCCCACTCGCTGACTTTCAGGGAGCGCAACCGATGGAAGCGCTTCAGCAGTGGACTGCCGCTGTCGTGCAGGCGGTTGCTGGCAAGCTCGCGGGCTTACCGGCAGGGACCACCACAGCTGACGGCGCCGAGGCACAATCCGCAGCTCCAGCTGACCCGCGTTTCGACGCCGCGACTGACGCACTCAATGCTGGTGACTTCGCCGCAGCAGTAGCTGTATACGATGAGATATTGGCTCATGAACCTGCAAATGCTGAAGCTAAAGCCGCTCGATTACATGCGCTGTTTCTTGGTCGGTTGGCGCAATATCCCACAGGTGAGGATGCTGTAAGCGCGGCTGATCTTGATCCAACAAATGTTCAAAAACAACTTGTTGCTGCTGACCAGGAAATCGCGGCAGGTCAAGTCGAACGTGCTTTTAATCGCCTCATTTCAGTGTTGCCCCGAGATAAAGAGTTAATTCGAACTCGGCTATTGGAGTTGTTCGCATTATTTGACGCCAATGATACACGTGTTGTTGTGGCTCGCGGCCAGATGGCGAGTGCTCTGTTCTGATGCGTGAGATAACTGGCCCAGATGTTGCTCGAATGTTCGGTTTGGGCTTCTGTTTGCCCACAGCTTGTGTGGTGTTAGGAGTTATTACTTCAGTCCTGGCTCATTCAACATGGTTTTTTGTTGCTGGTGTCACGATTGCATTGTTAGTCGGTGCTTGGGCTATTTGGAGTTTCTTCCAAAATGGTTGGACGTTTACCGATTTTGGGTTTGTTCCACTCGCTAAACCTGCATGGCATTTGCTGTGGCAAATTCCTATCATGATTGTTTCGGCGCTCGTGATTGCCGCTGGCATTGGAGCATTGTTTCGTGTCGAACCATCAGCCGAACAAAATCATCTTGAAAGTGTTGATCCGCAGTATGCGCCACTGATGTTGGTGGTGATTGTCTTGTTGGCGGTGATTGCAGGCCCAATATGGGAAGAAGTGGTGTTTCGGCGGTTCCTCATGGGGTGGCTGGATTATCGGTGGAACATGCCAGCGTTGTCAATTGTGGGAAGCTCGTTGGTGTTCGGCCTGGTGCATGCGATGCCCCCCGTGATGATCTGGGCATTTCTGCTGGGTACGTGTTGTGCGTTCTTAGTCCGATGGTATAAGTCGCTGTGGGCGGGGATCATTTTCCACGGGTTTAATAATTTATTAGTCACCACAGGCACCGCGATCGCATTCTTCTCCTAAGAAGCAAAAAGCCCCGCTCGGCGGGGCTTTTTATGTGCGGTTACTGCGTGAGCACATACCATTGGGCGCTCATGGCGGGAAGATGCAGCACTAAGCAATCTTCGTAGCCATCCCAACCTTCGCCGATTGTCTCAACAACGTTGGGAAGTGGGTTTCCTGCGCCTTCATAGTCGGTATCATCGGTATTGAGTACCAAGTTCCAGGTACCGGATTGAGGAACACCCAGGCGATAGTCTTCTTGGGAGGTACCGCCGAAATTAAACACACACAGCATCGTTTCGCCGTGGGTGCCATAGCGATGGAAGGCAAGAATGTTGTGCGCGGCGTCGTCAGATTTCGCCCAGGAGAAACCTTTATAGGAATCATCTTGGGTATAGAGGGCGGGGGAATCCTTGTAAAGGCTATTGAGATTCCGAACAAGTTTTTGGATTCCGGTGTGGTATTCGCCTTCCCAACCTTCCATGTCTTCCCAATCCAAGGAACGTGATTCCGACCATTCTTGGATCTGCCCGAATTCTTGGCCTTGGAACAACAAATTCTTGCCGGGGTGTGACCACATAAAGGTCAAATACGTACGCAGACCTGCGGCTTTATTCCAACTATCGCCTGGCATCCGGGTCCACAATGAGCCCTTACCGTGGACAACTTCATCGTGGGAAATTGGAAGGACGAACTTCTCAGAGTAGGCGTACACCAGTGAGAACGTGATCTCGTTGTGGTGGTACTCGCGGTGCACAGGATCCTTGGAAATATACTCCAGCGTGTCGTTCATCCAACCCATGTTCCATTTCAGGGAGAACCCCAAACCGTCATCGTCGGTTGGTGCGGTAACACCTTTCCATGACGTAGATTCTTCAGCGATGGTCAGCACGCCAGGATAGGCGCGTTGAACGGTTGCATTCACCTCTTGGAGGAATTGCACAGCCTCCAAATGTTCGCGCCCGCCGAATTGGTTTGGTTCCCATTCTCCCTCGTTACGGGAGTAATCAAGGTAGAGCATCGAGGCCACGGCATCAACACGCAGGCCGTCAATGTGGAACTCTTCACACCAGTACAGCGCATTGGCAACGAGGAAGTTACGCACCTCATGGCGACCAAAATCAAAGACATATGTACCCCAGTCTTTTTGCTCGCCACGCCGAGGGTCCGGATGCTCGTAGAGGGCGCGGCCGTCGAAACGCGCAAGTGCCCAATCATCCTTAGGGAAGTGCGCAGGCACCCAGTCGACGATCACGCCAATGCCGCGGGCATGGAACGCATCAACGAGCGCCCGGAAATCGTCGGGGGAGCCCCAGCGTGAACTCGGCGCATAATAGCCCGACACCTGGTAGCCCCATGAGCCGCCAAATGGGTGTTCTGCCACGGGCATAAACTCCACATGGGTGTATCCCATGTCCACGACATAATCAACCAGTTCGGTAGCTAATTCGCGGTAGGTCAGGCCTTGTTTCCAGGAGCCCAAGTGCACCTCGTAAATGCTCATGGGTTCTGAATGCACATCTGCCTGTGCGCGTCGTTCTAACCACTCTTGGTCTTGCCACTCATAGTTCGAAACCGTGATCACTGATCCAGTGGCGGGAGGGGTCTCGGCAAGTTGGGCTAATGGGTCTGCCTTATCCCGACGGTGCCCTTCCTGAGTTTGCAACGCATATTTGTATACCTCGCCCTCGCCGACGCCAGGAATAAACAGCTCCCAAATGCCGGAGCTGCCCAGCGAGCGCATGGGGAACTGGGAGGAGTTCCAGCCACAGAAATCGCCAACAACGGCTGCGCCAATAGCATTCGGTGCCCACACCGCAAACGAGGTGCCAGAGACCTCTCCAAGCTGTGTGGAGTACGTACGGGGATGCGAACCCAGGATTTCCCATAAACGTTCGTGCCGGCCCTCAGAAATCAAGTAAATATCGGTCTCGCCGAGGGTTGGGAGGAAGGTATAGGGGTCTGCTGATTCGCGAGGCTCAAATCCGGGCCAGGTAGTACGGAAACGATAGTCCCTAGGTTCGCCTTCAACTTCGATGGCGAAAATATCATCCCCGATGGGAGTCATTGGGAGTGCAGTGCCGTCGATAAGCAGCTCGACCTTTTCAGCTCCTAATTGCCGGGTGCGAACGACGTTGTCATGCCAGCCATAAAACGCATGGGGGTCATGGTGCTGACAATTACGCAGCCGGTTGAGATCATCTCGCGGGATCGAGAGAGAGCTGGGGACCTTCGAATCGGACATATGGAGACCCTTCAAAATGTTTAAACGTTGACTTAAAAATATGAAAGCACCCGCAGTGAATTTAAGCAGCGCTCTATACTTCGACGCTACCGAACAATGCGAGTGCTTGGGGGAACCTAGAGGTGAACTCGATCACCCCTGGGCGTTAGTGGTTAATCGTGGTACTCATCAACACGACGCCAAGCAAGCTTTTCCCTGCGTTCCTGCGGTACTTCAGGCAACACAAAGATGTGTGCTACGTCCTTCCAAGGTTCTAGCCGGACGTAGTTATGCTCACCCCACGAATATGTTGCACCCGTGATCTGATCATGAACATCGAATCGTTCGGACGCGTCCAGCCCCAGTTCCGCAAGATCCAGATGCACAGTAGCCTCCTGTGCATTATGGGAATCAAGGTTCACAACAACCAAAATCGTGTTGCCAGTAAGCGCATCTACTTTCGAATAAGCCATGACTTGGTCATTGTCTACCTGGTGGAAATGCAGGTTGCGCAACTGCTGCAATGCCGGGTTATCACGACGGAGTGTATTCAACATAGTGATGAATGGTTCGAGGGAATCACCGCGCTCCAGTGCTTCCTCAAAATTACGTGGGCGGAGCTCATACTTTTCGCTGTTGAGGTATTCCTCACTGCCCGATGCAACAGCCTTATCCTCATACAGTTCAAAGCCGGAGTATACGCCCCAAAGCGGTGACATCGTTGCGGCAAGCACAGCGCGAATTGCGAACATTGCACGGCCGCCGTACTGCAATGAAGCGTGGAGAATATCCGGTGTATTCACAAACAAGTTCGGGCGAGAAACATCGGCCATATTGGCGATTTCTTTGCCAAATTGCTCCAATTCAAACTTGGAGGTTTGCCACGTGAAATATGTGTAGCTTTGGGAGAATCCGAGCTTTGCCAAACCATACAGACGTGGGCGGCGTGTAAATGCCTCGGCCAAGAAGATCACATCCGGGTGGGTTTCGTGCACCGTGGTGATCAGCCATTCCCAGAAGTTTGCAGGCTTGGTGTGGGGGTTATCTACGCGGAATGTCTTCACTCCACGCTTGACCCAGAACAGCACCACACGAAGAATCTCTTTGTAGATGCCGTTGGTGTCATTATCAAAGTTCAGCGGGTAAATATCCTGATACTTCTTCGGTGGGTTTTCCGCGTATGCAATGGTGCCATCTGGCAACACAGTAAACCACTCGGGGTGTTTTGCCGCCCACGGATGATCAGGCGCACATTGCAGCGCCAAATCAAGTGCAACCTCAAGGTCGAGCTGCTTTGCGCGTTTGATCAGGGCGTCGAAATCCTTGAGCGTTCCCAGCGCTGGGTGAATCGCGTCGTGGCCACCGTCTTTGGAACCAATGGCCCAAGGCGAGCCAACGTCTTCCGGCTCCGGATGCAGTGTGTTGTTGCGGCCTTTTCGGTTGATCTCTCCAATCGGGTGGATTGGGGGGAAGTACACGGTATCAAAACCCATCCGGGCTACGCGTTCAAGGGCTTCAGTAGCGGTTTTAAGCGTGCCATGTACGGAATTGCCGTGTTCGTCCCACCCGCCAGTGGAACGTGGGAACAACTCGTACCAAGAGCTCACCAATGCCTTTCGGCGCTCAACCTTCACCTTGCGGGTTTTGCCGCGGGTAAGCAGTTCGCGGAGCGGGTGTTGGTCCAGAAGTTCGAGAGTTTCATCGGACATTGCAGGGGCGATGCGATCGTGCAAGTCTGCGTTACTGCGCAGAGATTTCGCTACCTCTAACAATTGCGGGCGCTGCGCCTTTGGTACCCCGCGAGATGCCCGTTCGAAAAGTTGCGCACCATGCTCAATGTCGTTCGCTAGTTCTTCGGCACCTTGCCCAGCTTCCATTTTCGCGGTGACTGCGTGCCGCCACGTTGCCATCGGGTCAGACCAAGCGTCAACTCGAACAGTCCAGTCACCCGGAACGTCGGGTACGAAAATAGCGTTGACTTGATCTTGGTCAAGTTCGCTGGGCTGCATGGTGATGCGGCGGGTGGTAGGTGCCAAGGATGAAGTTTTTGGTCCCTTAATGTTGACAGTCGCTGACAGTGCGTCGTGTCCTTCGCGCCAAACCACGGCAAATACCGGGATGACCTCCCCAACAACCGCCTTGGAAGGGTGCGCACCCCCGGAAACCTGTGGACGGACGTCATCAATTCCTAATCTTCCTGTCACGGCTCACTTCGCTTTCAATTCACATCCTCTGACCAACTGTGGTCAGCTGTACCTTTGCCAGCCTAGTTGAGGCAACACGGTTTCTACAGGTCTTCAGTGAAAACTCACACGAGTTGCGTCATGATAGAGATGTGAATGACTTTGATCCTGATCTACTCGTAGATTTTCGCGGTGTAACGTTTGTTCGAGGCGGAAAAACGCTTCTTGGGCCTGTTCATTGGCAAGTTGAATTAGATGAACGCTGGGTGATTATTGGGCCAAACGGTGCGGGAAAAACCACACTGGTACGGCTTGCTGGGGCGGAAGAATATCCCTCTGGAGGTATCGCTCACATTATGGGAGAGCGTGTCGGAAGGACCGATATGCGGGATCTTCGCACGATGATTGGCATGTGTTCATCGGCGTTGGGTAACCGTATTCCGGATGGTGAACTCGTCGGCGATCTGGTAGTCTCGGCGGGGTATGCGATCTTGGGTAGGTGGCGCGAAGACTATGAAGAAATGGACTTCGACCAAGCCTACGAAATACTCGAACAAGTTGGCGCATTACACCTTCGTGAACGCACGTGGGGAACGCTGAGTGAAGGGGAGCGGAAGCGAGTGTTGGTCGCCCGTGCTCTCATGACTAACCCCGAACTATTGATTCTGGATGAGCCGGGTGCGGGGTTAGATTTAGGTGGCCGTGAAGATCTTGTTGGGTATTTAGGGGTACTTGCCATGGATCCCGACGCGCCAGCGATCGTGATGATTACACATCATGTTGAGGAGATTCCATATGGTTTTACGCACGCGATGTTGCTAGACGAAGGCTCCGTGGTCGCCCAAGGTTTGATTGATGATGTGCTAACGAGCGAGAACCTTACGCGCGCATTTCATCAGCCGATTCAAATAGATAAGATTGACGGTCGGTTCTTTGCAAGGCGCCTCCGCGCAGGAGGTGTACACAGAAAGGCAAAGGGTGAGCTTTAGCCCACACGAGGTCAATTTTTTGGCCGAACATAAAGACGAAATTTCGAATGTTCGGCTACCGTTAACGAACGCATCGTTGATTGCCGATATTGCTGCGTTGCGTGCGGAATTCGGCGAATATGCACGTGCCATTGCTGAGTTGATTCAAGCGCGTCGAAGTGCCGCCAACAAGCTTCCGCAAGATTGGCTCATGTGTTTGGATTCTGCGCAGCAGGCTACGCCGAGTGCGGTCGCGGAAGTTCGTGCTCGGCGGCTTCAACGTGTACTTGGCGAGGCGCGGGCACTTGACGTCACCTGTTCGATCGGTACCGAAGGTGCGGCGCTCGTTAATGCTGGGTTCGAATATTTTGGCGCCGATATTGATCACAGCCGTCTGCTGATGGCGCGGCACAATGTTCCAGCTGGGCATTACGCGCGTATCGACGCCCTGACTCCCGCACTGTCGGCGGTTGACGTTGTGGTTGCTGACCCTGCGCGCCGCAGTGGTGGACGGAGGATCGCACATCCCGCGCAGCTTATTCCGCCATTGCCAAAGCTCCTTGATGTTTGGTGTGAACGACCCCTGGCTGTGAAGTGTGCGCCAGGCCTTGATTTTTCGGAATGGGATGGGCTTGTCAGTGTTGTGAGCATTGACGGTGGTGTCAAGGAAGCGTGCTTGTATAGCCCAACGTTGAGCGAAGGGCGGCGTCGTGAAGCGGTCGTAGTGCGCGGAGATACCACCGATGTCCTCGATGACACTTTCGATTCGGATGTGCGCGTTGCGGAAATTGGCGAGTTTATTATTGATCCGGACGGTGCGATCGTGCGTGCTGGTTTGGTGAAGCATTTTGCTCGACGTGAAGCGTTATGGATGCTTGATGAACGCATTGCATATCTGACAGGCGAACGGATTCCGAAAGGATATTCGGGCTTTCGCATTCTTGAACAGGTTTCGATGAAAAGTTTGAAACAGCGGTTGCGTCAGTTATCGTGCGGGAGTTTGGAAATTTTGGTGCGCGGTGTGGATATTGATCCAGACGTATTGCGGCGGCAATGCAAGTTGCGCGGTGACCGGGCGCTGGCGCTGGTGTGCACACGCGTCGGTAAGCGGGGGGTGGCATATATTTGCGCTCCCCGTGAGCGTGGGTAAGTGTAACCTTAGTTCGTCGTGCGGTTTCTTCGCATGGCGACTAAGATGTGTTGCGTTTGTGCAAACAGAAAGGTGTCCAACTTCATGCCCACAATCGTGGTCCTAATCAAAAACGTTCCGGACACATGGTCGACCAAGACCTTAAATCCGGATTTTACTCTGCACCGCGAGGGTGTGGACGAAGTCATCGACGAAATCAATGAATATGCGGTCGAACAAGCATTGCAACTTCGTGAAGCTCACGAAGGCTGGAAGGTAGTTGCACTCACTGCAGGCCCAGAGCGCGCCGATACCGCATTGCGCAAGGCGCTCGCTATGGGTGCTGACGACGCGGTATTGCTCACGGATCCAGGGCTCAAAGGTTCGGATTTGCTTGGTACCACGTGGGCCTTGAACAATGCGATCGACGCCATCGACGATGTTCAGATCATCATTGCAGGTAATGCTTCTTCCGATGGTGCGACCGGTGCATTGCCGGGAATGTTGGCGGAATATCGCCAGATTCCAGCGCTGACAAATATGCGGTCACTCGAACTGGTTGGCGGCGAGCTCAAAGGCGTGCGCGAAGCACATGAAGGCGAATATCACCTTGCCGCCGCAATTCCCGCACTAGTGTCCGTGACGGAAAAATCTGGGAAACCACGATTCCCGAATTTCAAGGGCCTCATGGCGGCGAAAAAAGCGGAGATTCGTACGCTGTCACTTGCTGATATTGGGGTTACCCAGGAGCAGGTCGGTCTAGCTCATGCAGCTACTACGGTGCAGTCGGCTGACACGCGCCCTGAACGTACTCAGGGTGAGATTATTCGCGGCAACGACACCGCCGCTCAAATTGTTGATTTCCTTGCCGCAAACAAACTGATCTAGGAGCCTTTCACAATGTCATTCGCATATATTGCGGTAGAACACTCCGGCGGCGAGCTTGATGCTGTGACCGGCGAACTGATTACTGCCGCAAAAGTATTTGGCGCAGTTTCAGCAGTCGTTGTGGGAACACCCGGTACTGCAGCGGCGCTTGCCCCAGCGTTGACAGCGCTTGGTGCTGACCAGATCGTAGCTGCTGAGAGTGAAACGGTATCGTCTCGCGTCGTGCTGCCACTTGTCGATGCGCTTGCTGTGCTGGCTTCCACAAATCCGGCGCCAGTGTTGCTCGCTGCGAGCACCACCGGTAATGAAGTTGCTGGTCGCCTCGCGGCACGATTGGCTAGTGGCGTGTTGTGCAATGTTGTTGGTGTGCATGCAGACCGAACCGCAACAATGTCCATTTTCGGCGATTCGATCACTGTTTCGACGGCGGTTCGTGGCGCAAGCCCAATCTATACATTGCGTCCAGGTGCGATTCACGCAACACCGCAACCAGGCGGCGGACAACTTGTATCACTGGAATTGCCGCCAGCGACTGCTAAAGATGTGACAGTCACCGAATTTGTGCCAACGCAGCGCGGCGATCGCCCAGACCTCACGCAGGCTAAGGTTGTTGTTGCTGGTGGTCGTGGTGTCGGCTCCGCGGAGGGTTTTGCCAGTATTGTCGAACCGCTTGCCGACGTCCTCGGCGGCGCTGTGGGTGCAACGCGCGACGCTGTGGACAATGATTTCTATTCAGGCACCTATCAAATCGGCCAAACCGGTGTTACCGTCTCTCCGGATTTGTATATCGGCCTCGGAATTTCCGGTGCAATCCAGCACAAATCCGGCATGCAAACATCAAAGACTATTGTGGCAATCAATAACGATGAGGATGCCCCAATTTTCGAGATCGCAGATCTTGGCGTAGTTGGAGATATTCATGAAATCGTGCCCGCATTAATCGAGGAACTGAAGCGCCGATGACCTATCTTGACCACGCCGCCACCACGCCGATGCGGCAAACTGCCCGCGATGCTTGGTTGGCGTCGTCGTCATTGCTGAATCCCGGAGGGCAATACGCCTCGGGCAGGAAGGCCCGCCGCGCACTTGAAGAAGCCCGCGAACAAATTGGCGAATTGCTCGACTGTGAGCGGGTAGAAGTGATATTTACAGCTTCCGGAACCGAGGCGGATAACCTCGCTGTGCGTGGGCTATTTGCTGCCAGTGCGTTGGATCGTATTGTTTGCAGTCCCATCGAACATCCGGCCGTTCTGGAGACAGTACGTTCGCTGCCAGCATCGATTGCTTGGCTGCCAGTATCGCGCGATGGTGTTGTGAATCCGTTGGATATTCCGGATGCGCCTGCCGCATTGCTGTGTTGTATGTGGGCTAATAATGAGACAGGTGCGATTCAGCCAATTCACGATATTGTTCAAGCATCCGGTGAGATACCGGTCCATGTGGATGCTGTGCAGGCGGTTGGTCACCTGCCAGTTTCATTCCGTAACCTGGGCGCTACCACTTTGGCAGCCAGTGCACATAAGTTTGGCGGCCCGCGAGGGGTGGGGCTATTGCTTGCCCGTCGGTCTCCAGCGCCCGCCGCAGTATTGACCGGCGGGGGACAGGAGCGAGGGCTACGTCCGGGAACTGTTGATGTTGCTGGCGCAGTCGCTACTGCGGCCGCATTGGCGGAAGCATGTTCGGAGATTGATCAGGAGCAACAACGCCTGGCAAAACTGCGGGATCAATTACGTGACCATATTGTGTCAACGGTGAATAACGTCATTGTGCATACCCCTGAAAACGCACTACCAGGTCATTTGTTCGTATCGTTCCCAGGTGCTGAGGGAGATAGTTTGATCATGTTATTTGACGCAGCGGGTATCGAATGCTCCACTGGTTCGGCGTGTGCACACGGTGTGAATCGTCCCAGTGAAGTGTTGTTGGCGCAAGGTGTTTCAGAGCGCGATGCGCGCAGTGCGATTCGGTTTACCTTGGGCAGGACGACCTCTAAAGCCGATATTGCCCATGTTGCACAGCACGTTGCTCAAGTGGTTGAGCGCGCTCGGCTTGCCGGGATGGCTTGACCATAGATGCCGCAACTATAGACACATGTCGCCAGCGCCGAACACTCCTTAAGTCAAGGCTTTATCCTTGTTTTCTGGTAGGAGCCAGGCGGCTAGCGCCGCGATAGTAAATGCAGTGCCAAACAATGCGAAGAGTGCGGCGGTGCCACCAAGTGCAAGCATGGGAGGCACGATAAGCGGAGCGATAATGGACGCGATTCTGCCAAATCCGGCGGCTGCGCCAGTGCCAGAACCGCGAAGCTGTGTGGGGTAAAGTTCCGGGCCAACGGCATACAGTGCGCCCCATGCTCCCAGGTTAAAGAATGACAGGAAGCAGCCCGCGATGATAATGGTCGTTGGAGAATCTGCAAGTCCGTAGCATGCTGCAGAAATCGCCGAGCCAACAAGGAACGTGGTGAGGGTGTTTCTGCGGCCCCAGTGTTCGATGAGGTATGCGGCGCATGCATATCCAGGAAGCTGAGCCAGCGTAATAATGAGTGTGAATTGGAATGATCGGACCAGGTCATATCCTTGGGTGAGCAGGATCGAGGGGATCCAGATAAACGCGCCATAATAGGCGAGGTTCATACAGAACCAGATCGTCCATAGATTGAATGTTCGTTTGCGTAAACGTGGTGACCAGATGGAGTGTGCGTTGGTTTCGTGCGCCGGCTGGGTGTGCTGGTTTGGTGTTTTAGTTTCTGCAGCTTGCGGAGCGGGTTCGGCGGAAGCCTCAAATTCCCGTACAGTCCTTTCGGCTTCTTCGTGTTTGCCGCGGAGTTCAAGATAACGCACGGATTCAGGGAGTCCGCGTCGCACAACCATCGAATAGAGTGCCGGAAGTGTACCGAGCGCGAGCGCCCAACGCCAGCCGTCTTCAGAGCTGGTCACTACTGTGGCTCCGATGATGGCGGCGAGGATCCAGCCAACTGCCCAGAAAGCCTCCAGGATAACCACCATGCGGCCGCGCACTTTACGGGGAGAAAATTCGGAAATGTATGTGGATGCGACGGGGAGTTCTGCCCCGAGGCCAAGGCCAACAATAAACCGTAATACCAGCAGCATGGCCAGGCTGATTGAAAGTGCTGATGCTCCGGTTGCTAGCCCGTACACCAGCATTGATAGGGCGAAAATGCTGCGCCTTCCGAAACGGTCAGCAAGCAAACCTCCAAGGGTTGCTCCCAACGCCATTCCAAGGAATCCGATTGATCCAAGCAATGAAACTTCTGTTTGGCTTAATCCCCAGTGGACGGTAAGTGCTGCCATGATGAACGAGATAAGCCCGATATCCATGGCGTCAAGTGCCCAGCCGATACCCGAAATTCCGAGGAGTCGTACATGTTTACGTGTGACGGGTAGTTCATCTAAGCGTGTGGTGCGGGTGCTCATGTCGCACACACTAACACAAAGTGTTATTCGTACACTATCTCCGGGGGATGGAAGTGCAGGCGCAACCTCAATGGACACATTCACCACTGAGTCACTAGACTGCAATCCGCACAATGTAGGAAAGGAAAGGTATGCGCGTACTTGCGGCTATGAGCGGCGGCGTGGATTCTGCGGTGGCGGCAGCCCGCGCGGTTGCGGCTGGCCATGACGTTGTGGGGGTGCACCTCGCGCTTGCTCGTGATCCGCAAACCGTCCGGGAATCTGCCCGCGGATGCTGTTCGCTTGAGGATTCAGCCGATGCGCGGCGGGTCTGTGATCATCTCGGAATTCCGTTCTATGTCTGGGATTTTTCCGAACGTTTTCAAACAGATGTCATAGACGATTTCATCTCGTCATACGAGGCAGGCGAGACTCCAAATCCTTGCTTGCGCTGCAATGAGAAAATTAAATTCACTGCGCTCCTGGAACGCGGAATCGCACTGGGTTTCGACGCCGTGGCAACGGGGCACTACGCACGTTTAACGCAACCCGTCGACGGCGGCGATGGGTATCTTCGGCGCGCGATTGATCCAGCGAAAGATCAATCCTATGTGCTCGGCGTTCTTGGTCCCGATGAGATTTCTCATTGCATGTTCCCAGTTGGTGACACCCTCAAACCGGACATCCGTAAAGAGGCCGCTAAGCTGGGATTTTCCGTGGCATCCAAGCCTGATTCCTACGATATTTGTTTCATCCCTGATGGTAATACCCAAGCGTTTTTGGGTCGCCACATTGGTGTGCGCCCCGGCCTTATCGTGGATCACGAGGGCGTTCCATTACGCGAACATCAGGGCGTCCATGAATTCACCATCGGGCAACGAAAAGGGTTGGATTTACGCAATCCTGCTGCCGATGGTCGCCCTCGTTATGTGACGGATATCGACGCCGCGACCGGTACCGTCACTGTTGGCCCCCGGGAGCGCTTGGCGGTACGAACTATCCATGCTGATCGCTTAAAGATTCTCCATCCAGCGATGACTGGTTCATTCGAATGTGACGTACAGGTTCGAGCACATGGCGGAGTGGTTCCGTGCCGAGCTGAAGTCGCCGAGGAATCCATGGCGCTGCATCTTCATGAGCCGCTGTCTGGTGTTGCAAGGGGGCAAGCGGCAGTTTTATATTTGCCTGACGCAGATGGCGATATCGTGCTGGGTTCCGGAACTATTTGCGGAACGGAACATTAATGGTTGCGTTCGGTTTGGGGGAGATGCCTGGTACTGATCTCGCGGTGGCTGCTGACATTATCGCGGGTGAATGCAGCTTGATGTTTCTCCCGCAATTACCTGCGCGGGGTATTGCTTCTGAAGCAGTTGGCCGAACATTGGCATTGATGCCGGATTTGCCAATCGATCCCCGTGTTCGCACATGGGTGCTTACCGCGCGCCCACAACGGGAAACGCGTCGGTTGTGGGATCGATTGGAAGCTGATCTTGATGAATGCGAAGCTGCATGGCAGCAGTTAGATACGTTGAAAATTCAAGTGGTAGGGCCGTGGTCGCTCGCCGCCACTATCGAACTGAGTAACGGTCACAGGGCAGTAACTGATAATGGTGCGCTCCGCGATATCACCGAATCACTGATTCACGGGATCGCTGAGCATTGCAGTGATCTGCAACGGCGTTTTCATTGTGACATCGAACTGCAAATCGACGAACCCCTGGTGGTGGCATTGGCGGCTGGTAGCCTCGCCGGTACGAGCGATTTTGATCGTATTTCTCGCATTCCCCAGCAGGTCCTCGGCGAACGACTGAACCTGATCAATGACGCGTTCACTGATCGCTGTCCAATTCGTTTGAATTGTACGGAAGTGCAACCATTGTGGGAAGTGATTCAAGCCAGTGGCGTCGGAAATATCAGTGTCAACCCTGCGATGCTCACCACCACAGCGGACATCGATGGATTGGGTCATGCGATCGCCAGGGGTTGCCGAATTGGTCTAGGAATTACCTCCCCAGGGGTGACGGTCGATACAACATTGGAACGTCCCCGGACATTAGCCCAGTATGTAGCCAAATTCTGGGACAAGTTAGGTTTCGATCGCCTGGCACTTCCGGCCGCTGTCGATATTCACCCCGTGAGTGGTCTTGCCCATTGTTCTGCGTTGGATGCTGCTGCAGCGTTGAAGATGGCCCGAGTTGTTGATGAAATGATCGCCAAAGACGCCGGGGACTTGTAAGAAATTCCTAGCTCATCATTGGCCATGCCGTATTGACGGTGGAGGGATCTTTACCTTTCCCCTGCAGATAACGCCGGAAATCTGTTTGTCGTTGATGGTGCCACACAGCCTGCGCTTCCATGAGCTGATCGCTGTCAAGCTTGCATAAGTCTGGCCACATTCTGGTCTGCTTCCATGCGATTCTTGCTGCAGCTAAGGCATCTGAGGTTGCTTCGTGTGCGTTATCTAGACGAACCCCATAAAACTCACAGAGCGCCCCGAGCGTGCGTGGGCCTTTGCGATACGGATCTTTCGCCCGGTCGATAACAAATGGGTCATACACGGGCCCGGTAACTAAGAAATCACCAGTCAAACTACGCAGAACTGAAAGATCGTAGGCGGCGTTAAAGACGATGAGTGTTAGCCCATCATTCCACCCACGTTGAATTTGCCGTATGGTTTCCGCAAGGACTTTCTCGTGGGGTTTGCCGTGGGTGCGGGCATATTCGGTGGTAATTCCATGAACATTTGTTGCTTCTTCTGGAATTTCTACTCCAGGGTCTGCGAGTAATTCTTGCGAATCCACGTGTTTACCTTTGATTCTCACCATTGCTGACGTGACAATCCGAGCCTCTTTTGGATTTGCGGAGGTGGTTTCAAGGTCAAAGCTGAGCATTGCGGACGTATCAAAATGGGCCATGAGTTCTACCATAGACACAGCACCAAACCTCTGTAACGATATTCGAATCTGTATGTGCCCAGCGGGGTTATTGTTTGGAGGCCTGGTTACACTTAGATCCCATGACTGCTATTTCCACTGAATTGCGTCGCCAATGGGACGACCTCGCACAGCAAATTCGTTATCACCGGGATTTGTACTACAACAACCAACCCGAGATTCCAGATGCGGATTTTGATGCACTCTTCCAACAGCTTCAGGATTTGGAAGCGAAGCACCCCGAGTTGGCGGTGCCGGATAGCCCAACGATGCAGGTTGGCGCACCGCCCGCGGCGTCGTCAAGTTTTGCAAATGTGGAACATCTTGAACGTATGTTGAGTCTCGACAACGTATTTGATGATGCGGAGCTTTCGGGGTGGCTTGAGCGTACTCCAGCCGCGCACTACATCACCGAACTCAAGATCGATGGGTTGTCACTTGATTTGGTATATCGCGGTGGAAAATTGGAGCGGGCCGCTACGCGTGGCGACGGCCGCGTCGGTGAAGATGTCACCGAAAATGCGCGGGTGATCATTGGGTTACCGCATACATTGCAGGCGAATGATGCGTATCCAATCCCAGAATTGCTGGAAATTCGAGGCGAAGTCTACATCGCGACTCAAGATTTCAGTGAAGTGAATGCGCGTCGCGTAGAAGAGGGAGGTAAGCCATTTGCTAATCCTCGAAATGCGGCGGCTGGTTCGCTGCGCCAAAAGAATGTTGAGGACGTTCGAAAACGGAAGCTAAGGATTATTTGCCATGGTATTGGCGCTGTTGAAGGGTTTGCGCCCGCAAGTTTGTCCGAAGCATACAAGGCACTAGCAGCCTGGGGACTGCCGGTGTCCGATGCGGTCAAGGTTGTGAGTAGTGCCAAGGAGGTTAAGCAACAAGTTGCTTACTGGGAGACTCACCGTCACGAGCCTGAGCACGAAATGGATGGGCTTGTGATTAAGGTCGATTCCATCGCTGAGCAACGCGCGTTGGGTGCGACTTCCCGCGCGCCCCGGTGGGCAATCGCCTACAAATATCCTCCGGAAGAAGTGACCACAAAACTACTTGATATTAAAGTCCAAGTTGGACGCACCGGACGGGTTACCCCGCAGGCGGTAATGGAACCTGTGTTTGTGGCTGGTTCTACTGTTGCGATGGCAACGCTCCATAACCCAACCGAAATCAAGCGCAAAGGTGTGTTGATCGGTGATACCGTCGTGATCCGAAAAGCCGGTGAAATCATTCCCGAGATTTTGGGTCCGGTCGTGGATCTGCGCGACGGTACTGAACGCGAATATGTGTTTCCAGAGTTTTGCCCCGAATGCGGTACTAAGCTTGCCCCTGCCAAAGAGGGAGATGTTGACTGGCGGTGTAGTAACACCCGATCGTGCCCAGCCCAGCTAAAACGGCGTGTTGCCTATCTTGCAGGTCGTGATGCTTTTGATATCGAGGCATTGGGTGAAAAAGGCGCCAGTGATTTGATTGATTCGGGCATTCTGACCGATGAGTCTTCGCTGTTTGATTTGGATGAGACGGCATTGTTGAAGTCCAGTGTGTATACAACAAAAGCGGGTAAGGTCAACGCCAATGGAAAGAAGTTCCTCAAAAACCTTGAGGCTTCCAAGAACGCTGAATTGTGGCGAGTGCTCGTGGCACTTTCTATTCGTCATGTGGGCCGAGATGCCTCACGTGCATTGACCGCGCGGTATGCCTCACTTGATGATATGCGGGCTGCATCGGTGGAAGAGCTTGCTGAAACCGATGGGGTTGGCACGACGATTGCCCAATCGTTCAAAGACTGGTTCGAAGTCGATTGGCACCGCAATATCGTGGATCAATGGGCCGCTGCGGGGGTGACCATGGTGGTGGAAGATCGAGAGGAAATCGAACAAACGCTCGCCGGAAAAACTGTTGTAGTAACGGGTTCACTCTCAGGTTTCACGCGCGATTCGGCGAAGGAAGCGATTCTTTCTCGAGGCGGAAAAGCCTCTGGATCAGTTTCTAAACGGACTGATTATGTTGTTGTGGGAGAAAATGCGGGTTCCAAGGAAACGAAAGCGCGTGATCTCGGTTTGAAAATCCTCGACGAAGCTGGCTTTATTAAGCTGCTTGAATCAGGGGAAGCATAAACTACATGTGACGTCACGTAACGTGGTCTGCGGTGCCTTTATTGCGGTAATTGCAGGCCACGTTTACTGTGTATTCAATAACGTGTATATCCCTGGACTTTATGGACGATAAGTGTTGCATAAGAGGTGCTTAAAACAGTTCCCGAACCCCGTGTTCCTCATACTTGTGTTCGATTATGGGGGATAGTATCAAACCTCGTAAAAGCTCGATATTTGAGTTTTGGAGGTCATCAAATGCATCAAAAAATCGTTCTACCTGGGATTATTTTTGCAGTGTTCATGATTCTGTTGCATGCACTGGGTTTTTATGAGTTCTTTATGTCACTCAGTCTTCATGAAGGGTATTTTATTCAACAGGGTTATAGTTCCGCCGCAATGGAGTACTTTCGTGGATTCCCGTTTATATTTACCGCGTTGTGGTTTCTTTCCTTACTTAGCGGAATGATTGCCCCAGTACTATTTTTGCTCCGTAATCGCTTTGTGGAGTTAATTGCGTTTGTGGCGGTTGCGTCGCACACCTTGACATTACTGTTCACGGTATTATTCCGGGGTCGAATTAGTGCGCTTGGATTTACCAGTTTTATTTTCGACGTCGCGCTATTGGCGTTGTTGGGTTTGTTCTACTGGTACGTGCGGCAAATGAATAGAAAATGGCACAAGCACGCTATGTACGTTTACTCGGAGCCGGTACGGCAAGAGCGCCACGAATACAATCTGTGATGTGGCGCTCTTTGGTGCATGTGCTTACGGAATTAAAATCCTTCAAGAATATTTCCGCGAACTTCAAACCATTTGAGAGTATCGGCAATGCCCTCTTCAATAGAGTGCTTTGCTTCCCAACCGAGGAGTTCTTTAGCTCGAGTGCTTCGGGTGTAGACGCCGGCCGCATCACCCGGGCGGGGCGGGGCGTCGACAGTTTTGAGTTCTTCCTGGGTGACCTTGTTGAACGCCGCCACGAGTTCGCGAACAGTGGTGCCTTGCCCGGTGCCCAAGTTGATCGGAAGGTAGGTGTTGTCACCTAGGATGTCGTCAAAAAGTTCGAGTGCCTTGACGTGTGCCTCTGCGAGGTCCCATACGTGGATATAGTCACGGATTCCGGAGCCGTCACGTGTTGGCCAGTCAACACCAGTGATGTTGAAAGGCTCGCCAGTTTGTTTGGCTTCGATGAGTTTTCCAAGGGCGTGGGACGGGCGCTTGAGCTGAAGCCCAGTGCGCATTTTCGGATCGGCACCAATTGGGTTGAAGTACCGCAGTGACACAATCTTCAAGTCGGTTGCTGCAGCAACGTCGGACATCATGCCCTCAAGCACGGCTTTTGTGCGAGCGTACGGACTCATGGGGTCGAAGGGGCAATCTTCATCAACAGTGAAATCGTCGGTGAGGGCGTAAATGGACGCTGAACCAGAGAACACCATGCGGTGGCAGCCGCGCGTGTTCAAATAATCCATAAGTTCGAGAGTCTTCGACACGTTGTTGCGGTAATAACTGATCGGGTCGGCGACGGAATCAGGAACAACAATTAACGCTGCGCAGTGGAGGACGGCGGAAATATCCGGATGCTCATCAAATACTCGATCGAGTAGTGCTCTGTCTGCGAAGTCACCCTCATAAGCCACGCGGCCGCGAGTGAATTCATGCCGCCCGGTGGAAAAGTTGTCAATGATGACGGCCTCGTGGCCAGTATCCAAAAGGCGGGAAATGACGGTGCTGCCAATGAAACCAGCACCACCTGTGACGAGAACCTTCATAAGGTACTCCTTCGAACTCATTGTTGGATTCAAACAATTCTGATGTTACTCACACTCGAGGCAAAATATAGAACGGCTGCTAATTCAAGATCGAGCCAATGATGGTGCCTACATCCCCAAGGTGCTCTACTTCGCTTGCAAGAAAATCTGGACCACCTGGTCGGCCAATCACCAACACTAACGATGTGCCATCGATGGGGGTTGCTGCCAGAGCGGAATCAAGCATGGCCCAACCGGCGGGTACCCACGGGTCGTTTTCTGGGGTGAGTACGCAGGCGGATTCAATATGGATCGCGGGCGAGCTTCCGTCGTCGGCAGGTGCGGCGGGTGAGGCCGCAACTCGGGAGGATCCGTCAGCAACATCTAATACGATCCCCCAACCAGAGGTCATGGTGCGAGGAATCACTGCCACGAGTTCCGCCATGGCCCGTGTAACGTCCCGCCGATGCGTGGCAACTGCGGCAAGCATTTCAATTTGGCCGCGTCGATCGATTGTTCCACTGAATGGGCGAATTGAATCCACTTCCACTCCTGGGAGCTGTTGTGCGGCGGTGATTAACGTATCAGGGAGTTTTGTCGAGGGTAGGGTTACCACAATGTCATCAATGACTGTGCCGTCCGGAAAGTTGTGTACTACATCCACTGATTGAATATTGCCTTCCACCATTCCGAATGCGTCTGCTAATTGGCCGAGGCTTCCGGGAACATCGGGGAGGACAACGCGGATCAGGTAGGACATGGTGTAGTACCCTCCTTGGGGTGGCTATGCCGAGTGGTTGATTGTACTTCCATGAATTTGAACGCATTACAAACGGAAATAGTTCCCGGTCACATTTTATGTTGGGGTAGTGAACCCGATCGCCGGTGATGAACGCTCGTGCGTTAAGCTGATGGAATCGTAAATCCCTGAAATGAACAGAAGGATACAACCGTGCCGGAAATTTCGCGCGATGAGGTTGCTCACCTTGCACGTTTGGCCCGTTTGGCGCTGACGGATGACGAGCTGGATCAATTTGCTGAGCAGATCGACGGCATTATTGCCAACGTGAGTGCTGTCGGGCAGGTTGCTGCTGAAGGTGTCGAACCGATGAGCCACCCGCATTCGATTCAAACAACAATGCGTGAAGACGTTGTGGAAAAAACCCTGACACCTGAGCAGGCACTTGATCAGGCACCAGAGGTAGCTGAACAGCGTTTCGTTGTACCACAGATTTTGGGGGAGTAGGACAATGAATAAGTACTTAGTTGGTGCCCAAGGTTCTCACGAATTAACTCATTTCACGGCTGCGGAATTAGCGGAGAAAATCCATACTCGCGAAGTTTCTTCGGTGGAAGTAACGCAGGCGCATCTGGATCGCATTGCGGATGTAGATGGTGATATTCACGCCTTTTTGCACGTCGGTGAGGCGGAAGCATTGGCTGCGGCCCGCGACGTCGATACGCGCCTGGCTGCGGGGGAGAAGCCGCAATCGGCGCTGGCAGGTGTGCCGTTGGCGTTGAAGGACGTATTTACAACTGTCGACGCCCCGACCACCTGTGCGTCTAAGATCCTCGAGGGCTACATGGCGCCCTACGATGCGACGGTGACTCGGAAGATTCGTGAGGCCGGAATTCCGATTCTTGGCAAGACGAATATGGACGAATTCGCTATGGGTTCGTCAACCGAAAACTCTGCCTATGGGCCGACCCATAACCCATGGGATTTGGAGCGCACAGCCGGTGGCTCAGGCGGCGGCTCTTCCGCGGCATTGGCGTCCGGCGAAGCCCCACTAGCGATCGGTACAGACACCGGTGGTTCCATCCGCCAGCCAGCCGCATTGACCAATACCGTTGGCGTGAAGCCCACCTACGGCACGGTGTCCCGATACGGTTTGGTAGCGTGCGCGTCCTCACTCGACCAGGGTGGACCTACCGCGCGTACCGTCCTTGACACCGCGTTGCTCCACGAAGTTATTGCAGGTCATGACCGTTTCGACGCCACGAGCGTAGACCGTCCAGTGGCGCCCGTTGTGGCTGCCGCACGGGAAGGCGCAAACGGTGACCTCCGTGGTGTTCGGATCGGTGTGGTCAAACAATTTGACCGCGAAGGCTACCAGTCAGGTGTGCTTGAACAGTTCCACAAGGCGGTTGCTCAGCTTGAGTCTCAAGGCGCGCAGATCGTTGAAGTTGACTGCCCACACTTTGACGATGCCCTCGCTGCCTACTACCTCATTCTGCCGTGTGAAGTTTCCTCAAACCTTGCCCGATTCGACGGTATGCGCTACGGCCTGCGTGTAGGTGACGACGGTTCGAAATCAGCCGACGAAGTCATGGCCCTCACCCGCGCCGCCGGCTTTGGCCCGGAAGTAAAACGACGCATCATTTTGGGCACATACGCACTCTCTGTCGGATACTACGACGCCTACTATTTGCAGGCACAACGTGTCCGCACGCTCATTGCGCAAGACTTCGCCGCCGCATACGAACAATGCGACGTCCTGATCTCCCCAACAACGCCAACCACAGCATTCAAACTTGGGGAAAAGATCTCCGATCCGATGGCAATGTACAACTTCGACCTCTGTACCCTCCCGCTCAACCTCGCAGGTTTGTGCGGAATGTCATTGCCCGCTGGCCTGGCCCCCGACACCGGCCTACCTGTAGGTTTGCAAATCATGGCCCCAGCGTTTGCCGACGACCGTCTGTACAAGGTCGGCGCAGCCTTCGAGGCTGGGCGCAACTAATGAAAAGTTGAATGCACCGTCACCGAAACCAACATTATTGACGGCGCATTCAATTTCATTTTCGAACAATACAAAGCTCCCGTTACGCCCCAATTTCGCGGGGCGCCAGGAGCTTTGCAGTCTGTGAAAAGTTCAGAGCGACTTATGAAAACTGTGCAATGTGATCTATCGGAAACAGTGCCAAGACCTGGGCAAACGCACTATACAACGCCAACGGCACCAAGTCCGCAAGAACCTGGAGGCCATAGCCGAAACCACCAGGATTGAACAATTGCGTGGAGCCAAAAATACCAATATCCAGCAGATCCACACTCGACGGAACCGCCACACCCACAGGGTCCGCAGTCACAGGACCATTCGCGGTTTGGGCAGTAGCAGTAGTTCCTGTGGCAAACATTGAACCCCCGAACAATACACCGATCGCTGCGGTGACCTTTCGAAACATATAATTCCTTCCTGTTTTTATTCAACCAATCCCGATGCTAGCCCAAAATATCCGACCTGGGCCGCGGTACGTTTCGCTCCGGGACGCAAGTAGTGATCTAGTTATAGCCGATGGCGCTTGTTGTGGCGCTGTCGCTGCTTCCGATCGGTGTTGCTGGCGGCAATTTCCAGCCGGCGCAAGGTGACGATGGGCGTGGAGTGGCGATAAATTCATAAACGGTGTCGCTTTTTACACCATGTTGTGCCCAATTGGTGTATTTGGCGACAAAACTTCTGTCTTAGAAGCGGTTCGGTGTCGCTTTTTACACCAATTGTCCACAACTTGGTGTTTTCGGCGACAATCGCCAGGTAAATAATTGTACACAATTCAAAGTATGTCGACGGTGCGCGCGTCGACGACGCTGAAAGCGCAGGTAGTGACGAGTGCGGCGTCGAAAAGTGCGGTTCACCAGCGCTGGGCGATGATAAATCCATAAACGATGTCGCTTTTTACACCATATTGTGCCCAATTGGTGTATTTGGCGACAAAACTTCTGGCCCGGGAGCGGTTCGGCGTCGCTTTTTACACCAATTGCCCACAAGATGGTGTTTTCGGCGACAACCTGCAGGTCGATGATTGTGGGCAATCTGTCTTGTGGAGATGTTGGAATGATTATTGTGGCTGGGGTGTCAAAACGCTGGTCGGAGAGGGATCACTTACACTGAATGACATGTTTTCGAGCGTTGAAGAACTACGAGCAGCGATACGGGGCACTGAAGATCCGGAACTTATCGAAAAGACGGACGAAATTATTGCGGCGTCACGGCCAGCAGTTGGCTTTCTTCCAGCGGGGGATGGTGCCGACGCCCCGTTAGGTGCGAGCAGGGTTTTTGGTTTGCCGGATGTGCCACAAGGGTTTGAATGGCCGACTGGACATGATGGTGAACCTTTGTTCTTTCTTCTGCAGATTGATTTAGGTTCATTGTCGGAGCTGCCATTGGACACACTTTCGCCTGAGGATCCACTTCGGTACTTGCCGCAGGAAGGGCACATGTTGTTGTTTGGTGGTTCGGGGCGCCATGAAAAGTGCGATGCTCACGCGGTGAAGTTCTTACCTCCTGGCCAAATACTTGTTCGTACTTCGATGCCAGAGGAGGTTGAAGAACCAGATTTTATCGCCATCGGTGGTGCGGATGCGTTATTTAAACATGGGGTACTTATCGAACCAGAGTTCGGCTGGGATATTCCTCGTTGGGCAACTGAGATTTATTTCGAAATCGTCGGGGAGTACGGTGATTTAGACGACGTGTATGAAGAGCTCGAGATGGAAGGCGGTAGTGCGTTCGATCTCGTGAGGCTTGGGGGCTGCCATTCCGGCATTGGGTGTGATCCAGCGGAGGATGCGGCGGAATTTCTTGAGGCAACAGCACCTGTGTCACCAGCACCAACGTGGCATCACTTGGTGACTTTGGATTCGGATGATGGTTTGGGGCTGTGCATTTGTGATGCTGGTTGCTTCCAAGTGTTGGTGCACAGCGGTGATACCAAATTTGCACACACGTACGCCTCAACGGAGTCGAGTTAATAGAGGCGCGCTGAGTGCTGAGCGGTGAGCATTCCGCGGCGTCGAAAAGAACATCTATTGTTTGTATATAGATGCTAATTCAACGCCGCGGTGGGGCAATGCCTGAAAGTTTCACGTTAACGGAGTTAAGTCCCCTTAACGTTGAGCACCTGGCGCAATTTGTGTTTGATCTCCACCAGATCCTTGGAATCGGCCATGACCTGATCGATGTCCTTGTAAGCGTCCGGGATCTCGTCGATCCAGGCTTCGCCAGGGCGGTAGACAATTCCTTCCATTCGGTTGTCGAGGTCTTCGACAGTGAAACGACGCCGCGCCTCTGACCTGGAGAAACGTCGACCAGCGCCATGTGGCGCGGAGTTGAGTGCAGGCGCAAAGCCCTTACCTTCCACGACGTAAGATGCTGTGCCCATTGAGCCGGGGATCAGTGCCTTCGTGCCCGCGTCTGCCCGAATCGCACCCTTCCGCGTCAACCACACATTACGGCCAAAGTGGTTTTCCTTCACCGTGTAGTTGTGATGGCAGTTAATACGTTCGATCTCTACAACTGGTGTTCCCATAAAAGCGGTC
>JAUMZC010000147.1 GCA_030528295.1 Corynebacterium sp. | reverse complement strand
CTCATCAAATATATGCCTCGGGTGAAAGTTCCAAATCGTTCGGCGTTGAAGGCGGCAGTGATTGGAGCGATTGCATTTGAGGCGTTCAAACAGGTTGCTTCGCTATTCTTTGCGAGTGCCATTACAAACCCAGCAGGTGCAACATTCGGCCCTATTATCGGCGTGATGGTGTTGTTGTATTTCGTTTGGCAGATCTTGCTGTATTGTTCCGCATGGGCTGCCACGACGGAAGAATCCCTTGCTGAGGCGAAGCCTTCTGCACCGGAGCCAGCTGTGATTCGTGTGCGCCAGGAAGTTCGATCGTCGCCTTCACCGCGTAGTGTTGCGGCGGCCGCTGCGGCGGGGGCTGCAGTCACTGCTGTTGCTGCGCGACTGTTCCGTAAGCCGCGAGGTTAAACGAGTACCCTGGGCTATATGCAAAAACCCGAGGAATTCGCCACGCTCAGCCGAGAGATTGTTCATTCCCTGCCTAAGGTGGTCTTGCACGATCACCTCGACGGCGGCTTACGTCCCAGCACACTTATCGAACTCGCCAGCGAATGCGGTTACGACGCCCTGCCTACCACAGACGCTGACGAACTCGAACAGTGGTTTTTCGACGCCGCGAACTCCGGCTCGCTGCCAAAGTATCTGGAGACCTTTGCGCACACATGTGCTGTTATGCAGACCGCTTCGGCAATTACACGTGTGACCAAAGAAGCGATTGAAGATCTTGCCGAAGATAATGTTGTGTACGCCGAATTACGATTCGCCCCGGAACAACATCAAGAGTCGGGCATGACGCTTCAGCAGGTCGTTGACGCGGCAGTGCGCGGAACTGAGGAAGGGATGGCGGCGGTCCGCGCCGTCGGTAAGCAAATACATGTGCGATTAATTCTTTGCGGTATGAGGCATGCCGAACGCACTGCCGAAATTGCGCAGCTTACAAACGAAAACTACAAGCCAGGCGGCATTGTTGCAGGTTACGATATTGCTGGCGCCGAAGATGGGTTCCTACCGTCGAAGCACGCCGAGGCATTTGCACTGCTCCGCCATAATTTCGTGCCATTCACCATCCATGCAGGTGAGGCGGCGGGTCTTGAATCGCTTGAATCAGCAGTTCGAGAAGGTACCTGCCGTATTGGCCACGGTGCACGTATATTCGAAGATTTTACGGCTGATTTGGAGGGGATCCAGGCTGGGCGCATGTCCTCGTATGTGCGGGATCGGCAGATTGCCCTTGAACTGTGTCCAACCTCGAATGTGCAAACTGGCGTGGTGGATGAGATTGTCGATCACCCGTTCCCCCTCCTGGATCAGCTTGGATTCGCCTGTACAGTGAATACGGATAACCGGCTGGTTTCTGCCACTACGATGACCGACGAGATGATGGTTCTCGTAAACAATTTCGATTACGGGCTTGCTGAGTTGTACAAGGTCACCATTAATGCTGCGCGCAGCGCCTTCATTCCGCAATGGTTACGCGAGGAGATCATTGATACCCTGATCGATCCTGCGTACGAAAAGCACCTCGGTGATGGCGGGTTTGATTCTGCTGTGGCTGTGGATGCTGGTGGTTCGGGTGTTGCTGGCCTTGAGGGTGTGACTCAGGCGGATCTGGACGCCGTTGACCCTGGTCTGCTTGCTGATCTGGGTATTGAGTTGGATGATCTTGGTAAAGGCTAGGTACTGGTGAACGTCGACGCTTGACGTTGCTTTTCGACGTGCGTGTATGCCCCGTAAGTTTGTTTGCTTGCGGGGTCTTCATCGCAATTGTGTTTTAGAACGGCGGGTCGGGGTACGGTTCGGGCGGGTAGCGATGCTCGTTCCGCTTCTTATGAATGTTTGCGTTGTGCTGATCGAATGTACTGCCGAATCTTCCTTTTCCGTGTCGGGTTGGTGGTCTGGTGTCGTCGTCTTTGGATGTTTTTCCGGAGTGTCGAGTATTGGAGTCGGTTCGTCCAACGAGTCCTGCGAGTGGGCCTTCGGGTTGGGTGGTGCCGAGGTGTTGGTGTTCTTTTCCGATGTCTGGGTTGGTGTCATACCAGGTCACGGCGCCGTCGGGAGTGATTTCGGCGCGGATGCGGCGGTCGGTTTTCATGTTGTGGTGGTGTCGGCAGAGGCATTGGAGGTTGCCGAGTGTGGTCCAGCCGCCGGCTGCGTGATTGATCACGTGGTCGATGTCGCATCGTTGTGCGGGGACCATGCAGCCGGGGTAGCGGCAGTGTCCATCGCGTTGTTCTGTGGTTGCTTTTTGGTCAGGGGTGGGTACGTATTCGATGCGTTGGAGTTGTGCAATGTCGAGGACGTTGCGGTACCGGATCTGCATGTTTTGCGCGTTGTCTTGATAATGCAAATCGCCGGTGTGCGTGAGTTCGTTGATGGTTAGTTGTGCGTTCGGTTGGAAGGTGCCGATGCCGTAGATGGTGATGTTGGTTGCCTTGGTTTCACCGGTGAGCAGGTCGACGAATGCTTCGGCTTTGGTGTAGTGGTTCGTTTTCGCGGTTTGGTTGAGTTGTTCGTTGATGCGTTCGGCGTCGAGTTGGTTGACTTCGGCGGTGATGTACCACATGCCGTCTTTGGGGGCGGCGCTGATCCAGAGTTCAGGTTTGGTTGGTTTAGGCGTGCCGATTTCCCGGTATTCTTCGAGGGCTTTGCGGATGAGTCGGCCGAGTGCTCGTGGGCTTGGTAGGTGTTGGTCGTTTATCCGTGGGGTGAGTTTGTTCACGAGTATCCGCTGGATATCTGTAATTACTGCATATTCAGGGATTGCCGGGAGATCCTGAAGGGCTCGCTCCATTGCGCATGCCATGGGGATACTGATGAGGCCTTTCTCGAAACCGATGGCTGCGAGTTTGGGGAGTTGTTCGGCCAGGCGGGAGACGAATCCAAGCATGAGTTGGTGTTGTGTTTGCCCGACGGTGGGGTCGTCCGCGGCGAGCTGCGCAGCGAGTTTTCCAAAATCTGCAGTGTTCAAATCTACTTGCGATAGCACGTACCGGTAGAACTCAAATGCTTCCCGGTTTAATGCGATTCGTCGCGCGCCAGCAATATTGCTTGGGGCTTGCAAGTGGAATAATTTCTCGGCCATGATTTGTGTGTGCACCTCCCTTCCCCGTGTTGTTGTGTTACTACTAATATTACGCTTACAGCACCTTAGATACAAGGGCAAAGTTGCTGGTCAAAGGCTCGAACATAACATAATCAGCGGTACCGTGTATGGGGTGAGCTGCCAGGGTTGTGCACGTTATGTTCAGCTAGTGTTCGAAGGTGAAACACTCCCGCTACACTGCGGTGGGGTTGTGCTGCGCGTAGGGCGCCCGTGGAGGTTGCGGCGCGGCCGAACGGGGCAAAAATCATGAACACCACAGCTCAAGGCGGGAAATTAGGCACCCCTTAGTGGGGGTAGCGCTCGGCGCCGTGGCCCCATGTGTGATCTCACCGATTTCGACATTTATATTGCATTGCTTTTCGACGCCCCGACATCGGCGCTGCTGGGAAGGGTGCGGTACCGAAAGCATTGGTACCAATAGCGAACTTATGATGAACCTATATCCAACGTCGCTTTTTACAAATTGCCCACAACATGGTGTTTTCGGCGACAACCCCCAGGTAATTAATTGTACGCAATTCAAATATTCTGTACGGCGCGCACACCAGCAACACTAAAAATCCAGGTAAGAGCGGGCGCGGCGTCGCAAAGCTGGGGTCGCTAACGCTAGTCCATGATGGATCCATAAATGATGTCGCTTTTTACACCAAGTTGTGCCCAATTGGTGTATTTGGCGACAAAACTT
>JAUMZC010000016.1 GCA_030528295.1 Corynebacterium sp. | reverse complement strand
TATTCCCTCACGGTGAGCAATTCGTCCAAAACGCATGTGGCATATCCTACACACACGTTTTGGATTGTTTTGCATTACACCTGCAAGGACTTCAATGTATTCCCCCGGAATGAGGCAGCCAGGGCCAGGTACAACTCCGCGCATGCCAGGGCGTCGATAAGCGCATTATGGCTACGGTACTGAGGTAACCCATACCGCTCACGTATTCGAGGCAGCCGTAGGTCCTCCCCTCGCGGATATGTTCCCATCCGTTCCATATGACGCCGCTCCAACGCAAATGTGTCCACTACCGGAACAACAAAATCTGCCCCGAAGTGGCGCTTACATGCAGCCGACAGAAATCCCGTTTCCATCGCGGCCCAGTGCACCAACATCACGCGTCCTTCCAGGGCGCGCAGCAAATCAGAAACTGCTTCCTTAGCGTCTACACCCTTTTCAATATCGTCGTCCGTCAGTCGGTGAATCACCGCGGAATCACCGACTTCACTGCCGCGTAACACTCGATGTCCGGCACCTTCCAAACTGATCACACCCCCATCGATTGGCACCCAACCAATCGATAGAAGATCATGTTGTTGCGGTTTCAGACCAGTGGTTTCAACGTCAACTGCAAGCAGCGACAACTCCGATATGTTCGTCCCCGGTGCTGGCGGCGCAGTACCGTAAAACTCCCGTAACGCTCCCCGCGCTTTACGCGCTGCCCGTGACCGGGCGGAAAAACCAAACACTAGATATTCCTCACTGGATACTTGGTCGCCAACGCGCTCTGCATTCCCTTAATAATTTGGAAGGCATCCCGCAAATGCTCGCGGTCTAGTTTGCCGAGCTCTTTCGGGTCGATGTGATAGTTCGGCTGCTGGCCTTTGCGTACTTGATTTGCCTGTTGCTGCAATGCGATGGTGTTCAAAAAGTCGAACGCATCGCGCAAATCCTCGGCGCCTCGGGCGGATACCGCACCGTGACTTGCAGCTTGTGTGAGACGTTCCCGCGTTCCCACAGCGTGCACTCCTGATGCCAACGCGAACAGGCGAGCCATTTGTACAATCGCTGCCGTACCACCCTTTTTCACATCGAGTGTATTTGCGTATTCACCACTGCGATCGACCACGAGGCCACGGAAGAAACCGAGTGGCGGTTCACGTCGAGCCGCAAGCGTGGCAAGGTGCGCATGCAGCCGTCCAGCATTACGTGCCGTTTGGACTGCGAGCCGAACAACTTGATCAGCGAGTTTCGTATCGCCATAGATACCGCGCATATCAAAGAACACTTGTGCGTGGAGCAACGCGTCGGGCTCGGGCGCGGTGATCCAGGTGTGGAACGCGTTGTTCCAACCGGAAACTGTCATTCGCCATTCCGGATTGCTTGCCATCATGTTTCCAGGGCAAAGTATCTGCCCCGCAGCATCAAGTCCTTTGCAAACCCGATCGGAGAGTTCGGCGAAATAGGCACCGTGTTCAGCTTCGTTGTAGTCATCCGAAAGAACGAGCGCATTATCTTGGTCAGAAGCCAACCCCATGCCACGACGCCCCTGGGATCCGAGTACCACAAAACTGTATGGAACTGGCGGGGGCCCAAGCTCGTCTTCGGCAAGAGTAATCAAGCGACGTGCCAGAGCATCGGCAGCTACTGTGAGGAGGTTCGTGACCTCTTCCGGGGAGGCGCCCCGTTCAATAAAACGAATTGCAACTTCATGCGCAGATTCGTAGACCTGTTTGAGTTCTTCGGTAGTTTTGCGGCGCGCAAGATCCGCGGTGAGGTAGATCGGATCATGACGCAGCAAACGCATAATATCGGCGGAAGCGATAATGCCAACGAGCTTATCTTCATCCACCACCGGCAAATGGTGAATTCCCATTTCGGCCATAATAAGCATCGCCTCGAACGCGAGTGTTTCGCTTGTGACTGCCCGCGGATTTGCCGTCATAATCGCGGTCACTGGGAGCGTCACATCCATCGCACCAGCAACGACCCTGCCGCGCATATCACGGTCAGTAATAATTCCTTCGAGCCGGTTTTCAGGACCCGTGATAAGCAACGAAGAAACGTTCTTTTCCTGCATCAATCTTGCAGATTCTTGGATGGTCGCCTCTGGGGAAATGGTCGCAGGGGTGGTGATCATAAACTCCCCTAGCTTGGTGCGTAGCACTTCCGAGGATGATTGCTGACGCAAACTTGACGCTGTAGCGCTCATTCGCGCAGATTGCCCGGAGAAAAACCGCGCGAACTCGGGGTGTTGCTGAGTGATTTGCACAAATGTTTCACGAGGTACCAGCAACGCCAGTGTGTCCTCCACCGTCACCATGGTGTATTTGCAGGTCTCATCACCCATGAGTGTTGAATAGCCAAACGACCTGCCCGCATCCCTACGGTCGAGGAGCACTCCTTCAGAATCAAGCACGTCGACCGCGCCCGAACGAATGAGATATGCGAATTCATTAGGTTCACCGACACCGATGATTGTTTCGCCACGCCGGAAATACTTCATCGACATGCTGCCAGGAAGCCGATCAAGGACATCATCAGGCAACTGGGCATATGGTGCACTGGTCGCTAGGAAATCGCGAACCTCATCCAATTCAATACTCATAATGGCAAACCTACAGGGTGATTGGGTGCACACGCATTGAAATCCTGTAAGTAGTGCCACTTTTTGCTTTTCGACGCCGCGACAACACCTCATTGACGTCAACCCGCCGTTTCCAAGCATCACCGCCATCGGAAGGATAAATAGGGAAACAATAATAATTGACTTGACGTTTTCTATTTAGCAAGCATTTTCTTATGTGCCATATTTGCAACACAACTGAAGCCGCGTCGTTACGCCCAGGAGCAGCGCAAAGAACTCGAAACTTTTTCCGCAAGGCACCCGCCGTGACAAAATCCCAGCGATCGAACTAGAGAACAAACGCACAAAATTTTGATATCAGCATACAAGCGGGAACGTTTTCTTACCGAAAGTAGCAGATTTCACGTAGGTAACGTTTTGGCAAACCCTGTGATTCAATAACTGAATAAGCAGGCATTTTAAAGGAGGTTGCCAGGGAAATTCTCTTCATCCCAATAAAATTGCGGGCTACACTTCACGTATCGGCCTCATCACTTCGTGGCACCCTTTCGAGGAGGAAACGTGAAGATTGTCGATCACTCCCCAACCGAAACAATCCTAGAATACACCAACTGGGAACGGCTCTTTCATGCATACGGCAGTGCGGAAGACACCCCCAAACACCTACGTGCGTTGCTTGGCACTGATGAACGAGCTATCGCCCATGCAATCGATCATCTCGTCGGCGCTACGATGCACCAAGGCACCTATTATCCTGCCGCTGACCCAGCGGTTCTCTTCGTAATCGCAGCATTAGACGAGTTAAATCCCGAGTATCTCTTCTACGAAAAACTCCGAAGTGAGTTGCTGCTGTGGTTAAGGTTCGCCGGGGAGAATCTCTCGCGGGAATCGACAATCGCTGATGAGGCGATTCAACAATTGTTAGCACTTGAGTTCACCTCGCCAACTGATTACATAGAACTCACATCAGTATTAGTTGCATGGGTGAGCACACCTTCTACCCGAAAGTATCGGCGGCAGGTTCGCAACCGCCTAGTGCTTGAGTTGGACTCGTGGCTCGGGAGCATTATTCGCTGGCCACTCATCGATGGCCTCGGCAAACTCGGCCACAGTGTGTCCCGCCATTTGCATGACCCTGATCCAATTGTCCGCGCATTCGCCGCTATTCACACTCATAACTGGAAGGGCACCAGCAAACTCAATGAATCATTGAGTCAAATAGCGCACTGGGATCCGCATTATCCAGCAGAGATCCTGAAACCACTCGTCACTGAACTGCTGAAGCGGGCACATTCAATCGATGAGATACTTCCGGCGGCTGTTGCGGTCATGCGTCATGGAAACTTCCGCAACAGTGAGTGGTTGGACTTGTTTATGTTTACCTTTAAAGGACAGTCCACCTTTACTGGTACCCAGTGCGTCATGCTGAAAGCATTAGCTGAAAACGACACAATTTGGGATGGCGCCTTTGTTGCCACTCTGCGCTACCGCCTTGATGATCTAGGCTTCCCTAACCAGCGCGATCAGCTAAAAGAGTTCCTTGGCGTCTAGTTGAAAGGAGTATGATTACGATCCCTATTTGAAACCCAGTCAGCAAGCTGTGAACCACTGACTTCCCCCGTTACTCTCCCGAAGAACTATCAGTGGTTCACAGCTTTTGCAATGTCTGTGTCATGAGTGCGTTAGTGCCGCAGCAATCCGGTCCCCAACTTCAACAGTGCGGGTACCTGTACCTGTGCGAGATGCAACATCGACGGCAACCGCCTGTTCAATTCGCGCAGCATTTTGCTCATCACCAAGGTGACGTAGCATCATCGCCGCAGATAGAATTGCCGCGGTTGGATCTGCAATTCCTTGGCCCGCAATATCAGGGGCCGAACCATGCACAGGTTCAAACATCGATGGGTTGGTACCAGTGGCGTCAATGTTTCCAGAGGCTGCAAGTCCAATTCCCCCTGTGACCGCTCCAGCGAGATCGGTGATGATATCGCCAAACAGGTTGTCTGTAACAATCACGTCATATCGACTTGGGTCAGTCACCATGTAGATGGTAGCTGCATCGATGTGGTTGTAGTCAACGGCGACTTCGGGGAATTCTTGTGCCACTTCATCTACGGCGCGCTGCCATAAACCACCCGCATGCACAAGAACATTTGTTTTATGCACGAGGGTGAGGTGCTTGCGACGTTGCTGTGCACGCTGGAATGCATCCCGTACCACTCGTTCCACACCATATCGCGTGTTCTGGCTGACTTCGGAGGCCACTTCATGTTGCGTGCCATGGCGCAAGACGCCACCGTTGCCGCAATAAAGACCTTCGGTGCCTTCACGGACGACCACGAAATCAATGTCCCCCGGATTTGCCAGCGGTGAAGTAGCTGTTGGGTACAGCTTTGCAGGCCGAAGATTTACATGGTGATCAAGTGCAAAGCGCATCTTTAACAACAATCCTCGCTCGAGGACTCCCGGCGGTACTTCACCAGGAGCACCGATTGCACCGAGCAGGATTGCATCATGTTCGCGGAGTGATTCGAGGTCTGCGTCAGTGAGAAGTTCACCATTGCGAAGGTAACGCCGCGCACCGAGATCATAGTCAGTAATGGAAACATCGTCACGCACAGCACGCACAACTTTAAGTGCTTCTGTGGTCACCTCGGGGCCGATGCCATCTCCACCGATCACAGCCAGTTTCATAATGCGGGATTCCTTTCTCACTACATGAACCGTTGTAGTGTATCACCCTCGGTGGAGACGTAAGAGATCACGCACCTTGGTACTCGCTGTTACTACCCCTGTTCGAATCGCTTCATCGAGTTGTGCATCGTCAAGGCCTGCACGCGCCTCCACCGAATAGCGCGCGATTGCCCACCACTGCTCCCCACTCCTCACCCCACAAATCGCTGAGCTATTCGACTTATTCAGGTGGTTGCAATAATGCAGCACCGATGCTGGATCTGCATCTGGTATTTGCGCAGATACTTGCACCGAAAGCACTTCCCCCACATGAATATCGATCGGCGTTCCATCCATCGAAAGATTCAATGCACCGGTAGTTTCATCTTGCGGCAACTCTGGCACCCCACGCTGTGCAAACCAATCTTCGATTCGGCCGTAGGTGACAGCTGGCGCATCCGCCTCCCAATCAAGCGAAAACTCGGTTGCTGGATCGCCGAGTTCAGCGCGAAGAGCTTGCACACCTTTGCCAAGCGTATCGACGACCGCCCGCGCCTGGCCCGCTGTAAGGTTTCCGGCAGTCGGAAACGACCAACGACCACGAATCGTCGCGTTTTCCACAACCATGATGGGTGCCCGCCATTCTGCATTGAACCCACTGGCACGCGCTAAAGCCTTCAGCTGATCAGTCGCAGAAAGCTCCCCCGGCCATTGGTACGAAAATTCCCCCTCGTCAAACGTGATCTCGGTATCAGCAAGTAATTCAGGAAAGAGACTTCTGTTCACTTGTCCTAGGCTACCGGTAAAGCTCATTCAAGCGCCCACGATGGTACAACAATGGAGCTTTTTCCAAATCACGGCCACATTCTTCAACCACAACAGTAATAACCCTATGGTCCCCGCCGTCATGCGCATGCCGCACCCTGCCGGTGAACCAAGCGGCCGCGGCGTCGATAAGCGCGAGGTTACATTGCCCCCTGCGAATCGGTACCCCCGCAAACCTATCAACACCATGGCGCCCGAACTGAATTGCGATATCAAGCTGTTCTTTCGAAAGCACGGACACACCGATGGGGTTGCCAGGCGTGAGGTGCGGAATACTTTGCGAGCGGTTATCTATACACACCAACACCATGGCCGGATCGAGCGATAAGGATGCGAACGAACTTACGGTTAAGCCTAAGTCTTCGCCACGGACGCGCGTGGTCACCACGGTGACACCCGAAGGAAACGAGCCAACACTATCGCGCAATTGATCGCCGGTAATCGCCATAGTTGTTAACCATAATGCGCATCACCGCGCAAACAAGAAACGGGCTTTCCTGCAGGCAACCAACCTGCGGAAAACCCGTAGAACAAATGTCCTGCTAGTCGAGGTCAAGTTGGAACGCAACTGCGCCGATCTCAGCAGCGATTTCCGCAACCAATGGTTCCGGAACTTCCTTATCAACACGCAGAATCAATGTTGCGCCACCACCCGAAGAATCCTGGGACAGTGCCGCAGCAACAATATTGATATCCGCGCTGCCAAGCTTGGTGCCAACCTTGCCCAACGCACCTGGCGCATCCTGGTACTGCAGGAACAAGTTTCGGCCCTCAGCACGCATATCAAGGCCACGACCATTAATACGAACAATCTTGTCAACGCGATCAAGCCCGGTAAGCGCACCAACAACGCTGGCAGACGCGCCGTCGCCAGAAATAACCTTGACTTCAACCACGGAACGGTGGCTCACAGACTGCGGTGCTGTGGAGGTTTTCACACTGACACCGCGTTCCTCTGCAATACGCGGAGCATTCACAAACGTCACCGTCTCATCCAACACCGCAGAGAACAGCCCGCGCATTGCGGAAAGGCCCAGTGCGCTGACATCTTCCGTGGAAAGCTCACCGCGTGCTTCGACCTCAATTGCGGATGGGAAACCATCAAGCAGATGTCCCGCAACCAGACCAAGCTTGCGAACAAGTTCTAGCCACAGGGCAACTTCCTCGCCGACACCGCCACCGGACACATTGACAGCATCTGCCACAAATTCGCCGGCAAGAGCCTTCAATACAGAGTCGGCAACATCAGTGCCTGCGCGATCTTGCGCCTCAACAGTTGATGCACCCAAGTGCGGCGTCACAACAACCTCTGGGCGACCAAAGAGCGGCGAATCGGTGCAGGGTTCGGACGCGTATACGTCAAAGCCTGCGCCACGAATATGACCAGCGTCGATCGCATCAGCAAGCGCTTGTTCATCAACAAGCCCGCCGCGAGCAGCATTAATAATGATCTGACCAGGCTTTGCCTTCGCAAGCAATTCCGCGTTAAACATGCCTGCAGTTTCTTTGGTCTTTGGCAGGTGAATGGTCACAAAATCAGCCCGCGACATCAGCTCCTCAAGCTCGACCAGCTCAACGCCAAGTTGTGCAGCACGAGCCGGATTCGCGTATGGATCATAGGCAATGATTTCAGTTTCAAACGCGGCGAGACGCTGGGCAAACAATTGTCCGATGTGGCCGAAACCTACAACGCCGATAGTCTTGCCGTAAATTTCGACGCCGCTAAAGGAAGAACGCTTCCATTCGCCGCCACGCAGGGATTGGTCAGCAGCGGGAATTTGACGAGCGGTTGCGAGCAGCAGCGAAATTGCATGTTCACAAGCCGAATGAATGTTCGATGTTGGCGCGTTTGCAACCATGACGCCACGGGCAGTCGCAGTAGCAATATCCACATTGTCAAGACCAACACCAGCGCGGCCGACAATTTTCAATTTAGGTGCGGCGTGTAACACTTCCGCATCGACGGTGGTAGCAGAACGAACAAGCAAAGCATCTGCATCAGCAACCGCAGCAAGCAGTTCCGGGCGGTTTGGGCCGTTGACCCAACGCACCTCCACGGAATCTCCAAGCGCATCTACGGTCGATTGCGCGAGCTTATCTGCAATAAGGACTACCGGAAGAGCGTTTTGGCTCACGGATCTGTGCTCCTTTAAAAGAACTAATGTCCGCTGAAATATTCGACACGACCGCGCCGAATCCTTCAACAGGTCCACGCCGGCTCATTAGCGTGCGACTGGCAATAGTGTAATGCTTTTCGCGATAATCCTCACTATTAGCTTGCCCAAATACCCTCCACGATCGATAGCATTCATCGCCGAACCAACGGGAAAACTACTGCGGTATTACAAAGGCGTCCGGTCCTTCTTCACCCCCGGTGAGATCCGACTCATCCACATCACGCACCGCTTCAGCCCCCATGGCTTCCTCCACCATTTTCAACAGACGACGGCGACGATCCGTAAAAAACTCAGCCGCGCGGGCGTCGTGAAGCAATTCCGGATCCAACAAATGCCCTGCCAACATGGCATCGAATTCGGCATCCTCCATCAGCGATTTATTCTGAATGCGCCCAAGATACCTGGCAGGTGAAGCGTCCTCCATTACCACCACAGTTCGCCGTCCCATTGGCGTCAGATTCAGAATGCTTTCCGCCAACAGTGGATCAACATCACATTCCGCCGGGAACATCGAATGAAAATCCACACCAAGTTCATCAAACGTCGAAGAATCGAACGTTTTTCCGGTACGCCAATCGCATGCACCCCGGGCCATAATTAACGCGAAAATCCCGCGATACACACCCGTATCGGGGGTGGCACTGAGCAACCTTGATTCCACAAACGTGGCATTTTCGACGGTCGCGGGCACCGGCGTTTTCGCATCACGCACCCACGCAACCACTTCATCAACATCGCGCGCCGCACGAACCTCCACAGCCGGAGAACCATACAGCTCACCAAACACTCCCGACCAGAACCACCGATTCAAACGATCTTGCGCATCTGGCTGCGCAAGATCTTCCGAATGCAGAGCCGCAAGAATGACTGCGAGAGGGATAATTTGCGTGGTAAACGGCACAAGTTCCTTCGATACAATGCACCGTTCAGCAAGAAACTCCGCAGCCTGTTCAAATGCATCGCGCATAATATCGGCCGCAGGAATATAGGCATCCAAATCTAAATCAAGAATGTCTTCCCGTTGGCCATGCGCCTGCCCACGCTGGTGCGTGACGTATAACGCAACAGCAGTAAGGAATTCCGTTGGGCCTATGTTCGCCAACACAGGGTGCGCATGAAGTGCCTGTTTAATCCCTGCCCAATGTTCACTGAGTTTAAATTCTGGGTCTTGAGTTCCAAATACCGCTGTGAGCAATTCAAATACATCCATTTGCACACCAGCCGAATTGGCTTTAGCAAAAATAGATCCCACGCCACCACGAGCGGTTTCGCGATCCAAGCGAATCACAGGAACTGAATATGCTGCAAGCGGCTTCATCACGCGATTATAAAACCGCTTCACCGTATCTCTGTTCGCATTTGGGGTGTCGATGAGGTCAAACAACATATCAGTGCCCTCATGGAACAAAAGGACCGATACCGGGAGCACACCAGCGGCCAATGCAGACTGGTGATCGTATATACCTTCGGGAATTTTCGGACCAAAATGGGAGCGGACCTTCCCAGTTTCATCGACCGAAAACACAGCCTCGTCTGGGAGCATCTCTGCACTCACAGCACGTGCAACATCAATATAGAATTTCCGATGAATACGTTTTTGACGAGCGTCTACAGTATGCACCTCACCATCACCACAAAACGATTGATACAACGTGGTGAGGCGCTGTTGCCCATCAAGGAGCAATAATCCCGGCTCGACCTGCCGATCAGGCGCGCCAACTAACGGACGCGGGCGAAAACGCATCGGTTCATTTCGAGTATCAAGGGCCATAAAACAGCCCACTGGAAATCCGCGAAGAACCGTAACAATGAGCGAACGAATCCTATCAACATCCCACGAGTAATCCCGCTGGAAATCGGGTAGTTGGAGGTCTCCGCGATCGACACGGCCAAATAGATCAAGTAGGTCATAGCTAGGAGTGGTAAACGCCATGCTGTTGAGCCTACCCGCTAGTGGTGAATCACCTCATGTCCGTGATGTTCCTGGGATTCCAATTGAATTGTTGAATGCCCAACCCCAAGCTCGGCCAGGGCTGCTCCAGCGGCATCCAGCAATGCACACTGTTGTTCAACAGGTAGTTCGGTAACCACATGACAAGTTACAAGTATGTCTTCACCAGTGACACTCCACACATGCACATCATGCACGCCAACCACACCATCTAATGCTTCCAGCCGGGCAGAAACTGTATTCGGATCAAAGTTTGCCGGCGCGACTTCCAACAATACATTCAATGCCGCGCGGAATAATTTCCACGCTCGCGGCACGATAATCAACGCGATAAATAGTGACGCAATAGTATCGGCGGGAGTAAAACCCGTAAAGCGAATAATAAGGCCGGCAACAATCACGGCGACCGAGCCCAACATATCCGTAAGGACATGAAGATACGCCCCACGAAGGTTCATATTTTCATGACTACGCCGCACCAATACCAACGCCGAAATACCATTGACAATCAACCCAACCACCGCCACTACCAGCATCAATCCAGTTTCTACAGGCTCATGGCTGCCAAGGCGCAACACAGCTTCAATACCGATCCACAGCGCGATAATCCCCACCGCTCCCGCATTTAACGCCGCCGCCAGCACTTCCGCCCTGCGGTAACCATACGTAGCGCGTGTCGACGCCGCGCGTTGGCCTACAAGCAACGCAACTAACGCGACAACAAGCCCAGCGGAATCCGAAAACATGTGTGCAGCATCAGCTAATAGCGCTAACGAACCAGACACCATTCCGGCAATGAGTTCGGCAAGAAACACAACGCCAGTAAGCGTAATCACTGCAACGAGTGCCTTCATCGAGCTTGGTGCGTGCGAATGCCCATGACCAGCATAGATATGGTCATGTTTGTGATGATCATGATGATCGTGGCTATGGTCGTGCGTGTTCGACATGCTGTGACCGTACCACCTATTTTCAATAAAGTAAAGCTATTGAAAATAGGTGGTACGCCCCTCGTGCAATCATGACACCAGCCTCAGCATGCACAAATTGCTGTCCTGAACAGCCCTTTTGATGCGATGGGAATATTAATACCGCCCCAGTGTTGCACAATATAACAACCGCCAATGTACAAAATTTGGCAGCTTTAATATTATTGTTGACACGTCATCTAGTTTGAATTTTTAAAGGAGATACGATGCAGTTTGGAATTTTCTCCGTCGGCGATATCACCACCGACCCAACAACCGGACGCACACCTACCGAGGGCGAACGCATTGACGCAATGACGCGGATCGCACTGAAGGCCGAAGAAGTTGGGTTAGATGTATTTGCAACCGGCGAGCACCATAATCCCCCGTTTGTACCTTCGTCACCCACTACCCACTTGGCATATATCGCAGCCAAAACCAATACCCTGCAGCTATCGACTTCCACAACGCTGATCACGACCAATGACCCAGTGAAAATTGCCGAGGACTACGCGTTCTTACAACACCTATCCCAAGGACGCATAGACCTCATGATGGGACGTGGCAACACCGGACCCGTGTATCCATGGTTTGGCAAAGACATTCGCCAGGGTATCCCGTTGGCAATCGAAAACTACCATCTATTACGGAGGTTATGGCGTGAAGGTGTAGTCAATTGGGAAGGACAATTCCGGACACCACTCCAAGGCTATACCTCCACACCAGCTCCGCTTGATGGCGTCCCGCCGTTCGTTTGGCATGGTTCAATACGTTCGAAAGAAATTGCGGAGCAAGCAGCGTTTTATGGCGATGGATTTTTCCACAACAATATTTTTTGGAATAAAGAACATACGATGCAGATGGTGAACTTGTACCGGAAGCGTTTTGAGCATTATGGCCATGGACAGGCCGACCAGGCCATCGTAGGTTTGGGCGGCCAGGTATTTATTGCGGACTCCGAAGCGGAAGCCAAAAAGACGTTCCGTCCGTACTTCGACAACGCCCCGGTGTATGGTCATGGACCGTCCCTGGAGGAGTTTTCCTCCTACACCCCATTGACTGTTGGTACGGTCGAACAAGTTATTGAGCGAACCCTTGAATTTGCGGACTGGGTTGGCGATTACCAGCGTCAACTATTCCTCGTCGACCACGCGGGACTTCCGACTGAAATTGTCCTCGATCAAATCGAACGGCTGGGCCGCGATGTGGTACCTGAACTACGGCGACGTTTTGAGCAGCGACGCCCAGACCATGTCCCGAGCGACCCACCATCACACGCTTCGCTACTCGCCGATCCCGACCACCCGCACCACAAGGTAAAGCCCAATGCATAAACTCGTTGTTATCACTGCTGGATTATCAAACCCATCTTCGACCCGAAACTTAAGTGACCAACTTGCGAACGCAACAACTGCGGCGATTACACAACGCGGCGAAGCCGTCGAAGTTGAAACTATTGAATTGCGAAATCTTGCGCTAGACATGGCGCAAGCAATGGTTTCAGCAGGTGGCGTTACGACGCCCGCGCTCGCCAACGCACAAAACCTCGTTGCTGGCGCTGATGGCATCATCGCCGTAACCCCAGTGTTTACGGCAAGCTACTCTGGTCTATTCAAAATGTTTTTTGATCTGCTAGATGACCAGATCTTCGATGGGAAACCAGTCCTAGTTGGCGCCACAGCAGGAACAGCACGACATTCGCTTGTTCTCGACCATGCCATCCGTCCGCTCTTTGGCTATCTTCGTGCAGTCATTGTCCCAACGGGTGTCTTTGCCGCTACAGAAGATTTCGGTGGATCGTTAGCTAGTGAACTTACTGAGCGTATCAATCGTAGTGCTACCGAACTGGCTACGTTGATGCTTACACAAGGAACCACAGTCGCTGGACTTCGGCAACATGCAAGCTCGACGGCGAACGATGACGCGCCAATAACGTCGTTCGAAGAGTTGCTCCGCGGCCACGAAGGCTAATACTTGCGACAGCAAAATAAAGTCCCTGGTTGATACGTCATTCAACCAGGGACTTTCACGTCCATAGACCATAACATTTAACCATTTGTCGCACCATATACACGACAAGTCACCTGACCTTTTTAAACGAATTTTGCAAAATCAAAGTAATGAAAAATGTTTTCGTTTGTTTATAATTTGTAATTTAAAATCTGAAGATAAAGTGTTTACCGCCTCAATTCCCTTTGCTATACTTCACTACATGACAGCGGTTTTATTGTAGATAAAGTTTTGTTTTTTAACCTTCCAAGTGGCAGAAAGATTGATGGAATAACACACTACAAACCATCGCCACAATCAGCGATCGGACCAGCCTGGGCGTTTTAACGCAACATTGATACACCACTTGACCAGGCACTAATGCGGAGCGCTGTCGGCAAATTACGGATTTACACATTCGCTTAAATCAGCAACAAATCTTTGTGTTACGTTATTTTTTAGTCAAATATACTTTATAACAGTCAGTTAGATTTAATCTGTGGAACATGGAGGTTCAGTATAGAAAATGAGTTTTCACAAGTATGTGATCTACCAGATATATCCGAAGTCGTTTTATGACACCAAAGGCGACGGTTTTGGGGACTTACGCGGGATTATCGATAAAATTCCGTACATTGCATCCCTCGGTGTAGATATGGTTTGGTTTAATCCATTTTTCGTTTCACCACAACGAGACAATGGTTACGATATTGCCGACTATTATCAAATTCAACCGGCCATGGGCACTATGGATGACTTCGATGAACTCGTTGAACAGTTGGCAGCGCACAACATTGGCGTAATGCTCGACATGGTATTCAACCACACATCAACCGCTCATGAGTGGTTTCAAAAAGCACTTACGGGCGATGAAAAATACCGGGATTACTACATTATTCGTCCAGGGTTAGAAGATGGATCCCCACCAACAAACTGGGAATCCAAATTTGGCGGTAGCGCATGGGAGCCTTTTGGCGACACAGGCGAGTTCTATCTTCACCTTTTCGATGTCACCCAGGCCGATCTCAATTGGCGTAATCCAAAGGTCCGCGAGGAAATGGCGAACATCGTAAATTTCTGGATGGACCGTGGCGTCTTCGGTTTTCGTTTCGACGTTATCAGCCTCATCGGAAAAGAAGCAGAACTCAAATCCTCTGCACTTGGCGAAGACCCCGCTGGATGTATACCGATGGACAAGATGTCGACCAATATTTGAAGGAACTAGCTGCAGCTAGCTTCGGAAAAGACCCTCGAAGCATCACTGTTGGCGAAATGTCGTCAACATCGATTGAACGCTGCGTTGGGTATTCAAACCCTGATAACCACGAATTAAACATGGTGTTTAACTTCCACCACCTCAAAGTGGATTATCAAGACGGCAACAAGTGGACAAATGTCCGTTTTCAACCTCGCGACCTCAAACAAGTCCTCAATGAGTGGGCTTTGGGAATGCAAGCGGGAAATGGTTGGAACGCGGTGTTTCTAAATAACCACGATCAACCACGCGCCCTGAACCGTTTTGGAGATCCAGAACACTACCACGCTGAATCAGCCACAATGCTAGCGCACATGATGCATCTGTTGCGGGGCACCCCATACATTTACATGGGTGAAGAAATTGGGATGACCGACCCCGAATACACAACAATCAACGATTATGCCGACATTGAATCAACCAATGCGTACATCGATTTACTAGAAAAAGGAATCGAAGCAGAGGAAGCGTTTGCAATCGTTCACTCCAAGTCTCGTGACAATGCACGAACTCCCATGCAATGGGATGACACGATTCACGCAGGATTCACCAATGGCGTGCCCTGCCTATCCCCGACAAATCACGATCGAATCAACGTCGCATTAGAAGGAGATTCTGGCCGAATCCTTCCGTACTACCGGAAGCTTATTCAGCTGCGAAAACAATACCCGGTAATTTCCGAAGGTACCTACGAGCCCTTCCAAATAGAGCACGAAAAAATCTATGCATACTTCCGGAAGTTTCAGGACGATGAGCTACTCGTCATCGTAAATTTGAGCAGCGATCACGTCGATTTTGAAATACCCGAAAAGTTTGTTGCAGGCGATGTATTAATTGAAAATTATTCAACAGACATTTCGCGCAACGTCCTACAACTCAGTCCGTACCACGCTATCGCGATTGTATCGAAGGAGCACCCTGTACTATGAATCCCCCTAGAACAGTGGAAATATGTACGCCGCTTTCCGGCAACATCATAGACATTACCGACGTCCCTGACCCAGTGTTTGCGAAAATGTCCGTCGGTGACGGTTTTGGAATTAGCGAACCGTCTGGTGGCGATGTATTGTCTCCCGTTACGGGAACAGTCACAATGGTGGCAAAAACGCTCCATGCGGTTGGCTTCAAAACGGAATCAGGCCTTCAATTCCTCGTGCATTTAGGAATTGATACAGTTGCATTGGAGGGGAAACCTTTCACAATTACTGTGGCAAAAGGCGATCAAGTTGAAGCTGGCCAAAAAATTGGCACGATGGATATTGATGCCATCACTTCGGCAGGCAAAAGTACCACCACGGTAGTAGCGGTAACGAATACCAAAAAGAAACTTGAGGAACTTCACGTAGATCAAGGTCATGCTACTGCTGGTGAGAAAGTCGCCACTGCGGTGGCGAAAGAACCCACACCACCAAAACCTGCCGACGATACATCCGACGCAAGCGCAAATCTTCCCGCAACAACGAGTGAAACTGCGCTCGCTCAAACCCGCCCAGCGGAACTCACTGGTTTTGATGCCCTGGCCTGGGACATCATTGACAATATTGGTGGTAAAGAAAACGTCAGGAATTTCACCCACTGCATTACTCGTGTTCGGTTCTATCTCAAGGACGAAGCACTCGCCCAAGATTCTATGGTAGCCAATCTTGACGGTGTGATCGACGTTGTGAAGGCAGGCGGCCAGTACCAAATTGTCATTGGCCCTGCAGTTGAAGATGTATACAACGCAATAGTTTCGCAAATGGGTGATGCTGCTGCGAATGCTGATGATGTTATTGAGGAACCTCGCCCCACAACAGCATTGGGTTGGGCAAAATATGGTTTCAGTTCACTTATCGGCGTGATCACTGGTTCGATGATTCCGATTATCGGATTACTCGCCGCATCAGGCATTATCAAGGGTATTTTGTCGTTACTGCTCACCTTCGAGGTGATCGCTAAAACTTCAAATACCTTTATGATCATCGATGCCATGAGCGACTCGGTATTTTTCTTCCTACCAATATTTGTCGGGTTTACCGCAGCAAAACGATTAGGCTCCGACCCAATTATTGTTGCGATTATCGGTGGTGTACTCACGTATCCTTCAATTGTTGCCTACGTGCAAGAAGAAGCAGACAAAGTACTTGCTGGTGAATCCACACACTCGATGGTCCTTGGGATGCCGCTCAATGCCGATTTCTTTGGACTCCCGTACCACCTAGCCAACTACAGCTACTCGATTTTCCCAATTATTGTTGCCGCTTGGTTGGCGTCCGTCATTGAGCCATGGCTGAAAAAGATTATCCCCACGACAATCCGCATGATCTTCATGCCACTGTTTGAAGTGATTATTGTGTCGGTGGTTATTCTGCTGGTGCTGGGACCGATCGTCATGTTCATTTCCACAGGCATTGCAAGCATCATTCAGGGTTTGTACGATCTTTCGCCAACAATCTCCGGCCTGATCATTGGTGGTTTCTACCAGTTCCTCGTGATCTTCGGCTTGCACTGGGCGGTAATTCCGCTTGTAGCACAAGATATCGCAAGCAGTGGCAACTCCTACCTCAATGCCATTATTTCGGCAACAATGGTCGCACAAGGTGGAGCGGTACTGGCTGTATTCGTGAAATCGAAAGTGCTCAAGATCAAGGAGCTTTCAGGCTCCGCGGCACTTGCAGCGTTCTGCGGTATTACCGAGCCTGCAATGTACGGCATTAACCTGAAATACGGCCGCGTGTTTATCATGGCTTCGATCGGCGGCGCAGCTGGCGGTTTGCTGACCGGCATCTTCAACGTCAATATGTGGGGTTTCACCGGATCCTTGATCGGATTCACCTCATTCGTGAACCCAGAAGGACTCGACTTCAGCTTCTGGGGATTCTGGATAGCCTCCCTCACCGCAGTGGTCGTCTCGTTCACCCTCACCTACTTCTTCGGATTTACCGACGCCGATGTTGAAGCAGGACGCGAGGTGAAGAAAGTTCGGTTAGGACGCCGCGAACCGGTCCACAAGTAACCGCCCCCTGATTGCTTCACATTGGAGCAAATCGAAAACCCTTGTTTGAACTCTTGTTCAAACAAGGGTTTTCCTTAGTCGCCAGCGCTATTACGCTGTAGCATCCAATGGGTTCTTGACCCACGACATAAGATCACGAAGCTTCGCACCTGTCTTCTCGATCGGGTGCTCAGCGATCTCCGCACGCTTGGCTTCAAGCTCTTTGTTTCCGCCTTCGACGTTGGCCAGCAGACGCTTCACAAACGTACCATCTTGAATATCTGCAAGGACCTTCCGCATACGATCCTTCGCGGTATCGTCGATGATCTGCGGGCCTGCAATGTAGCCGCCGAACTCAGCAGTATCAGAGACTGAGTAGTTCATGTTGCCGATGCCGCCCTCCCAAATGAGGTCCACGATGAGCTTCATCTCATGGAGGACCTCAAAGTAAGCGAGTTCTGGGGAGTAGCCAGCTTCAGTAAGAACTTCGAAGCCTGCCATCATCAGGTATTCCAGGGAACCACACAGCACAGCCTGCTCACCGAAAAGATCGGTCTCGGTCTCTTCTTTAAAGGTGATGGGGATAACACCTGCACGTGCGCCACCAAGCGCCGCAGCGTAGGAAAGTGCGAGGTCCTTGCCATTTCCAGAAGGATCTTGAGCAATGGCAATCAAACATGGAACGCCCTTGCCGTCAACGAATTGGCGGCGAACAAGGTGACCTGGGCCCTTCGGGGCAACCATGCCAACAGTGATGTTGCTGGCAGGTTTGATGAGCTCGAAGTGGATATTGAGGCCATGGCCAAAGAACAACGCATTGCCTTCTTGGAGGTTCGGCTCAATGTCGTTGGCAAAAATCTCGGCCTGGGAGGTATCGGGAGCCAACAACATAATGAGGTCGGCCCAAGCGGCTGCTTCAGCGTTAGTCTTTACTTCAAAGCCAGCTTCGCGGGCCTTATCGGCAGATTTCGAGCCTTCACGCAAACCGATAACAACTTCGACGCCAGAGTCACGCAGGCACTGTGCATGCGCGTGACCTTGTGAGCCGTAGCCGATAATGGCGACCTTGCGCTCTTGAATAATCGACAAATCAGCATCTGCATCGTACAGCAGTTCAATAGCCATAGAGTTTTCTTACCTTTCGGTGCGTGGTGGCGTTACCACCACAACGTATCACATTGTGAGAACTTGAGTCCACTTAATGGGACATGTTCGTGAGGGATCTTATAAAGAATACTGAGGAGCCATCGTCTTCGGACCACGATTCAAAGCGATCTGGCCAGACTCAAGCAACTCGCGAATTCCAAACGGCTTTAACACGTCCAACAGTGCCTTGAGCTTCCCAGGACTACCGGTAGCCTCAATCACTACAGAATCCGGTGCCACGTCGACGACGCGTGCGCGGAAGATGTTCGCGGCGTCGACAACCTGTGGACGATTAGTGGCATCCGCGGACACCTTGACCAGCATTAATGAGCGTGCGACGGAGTTCTCTTCGGGCAGCCGAACAACCTTAAGCACCGGTATGAGTTTGTTCAGTTGTTTGGTGATCTGCTCGATATTCAGCTCGTCGGCGTCAACAACAATGGTGATGCGGTTGATGCCTTCATTTTCTGTTGTCGCAGAAGTAATCGACACAATGCTGAATGCACGTCGGGTGAACATACCTGCGACTCGCGAAATAATGCCTTCACTGTCATGGACAAGCACGCTCAACATGTGGCGAGTGATATCTGTGTCAGACATTAGATCATCTCCTTTGGCGCATATTGAGCATCCACTGCCAGGTCGATCGCGGCAGGATTTTCGCCTGCAGAATCCTCGTCAAACAACGGACGCAGACCAAGGGCATATTGAATATCCGAATTGGAACTTCCGGCAGAAACCATCGGCCACACCTGGGCATCTTCGCCGACAATGAAGTCGATGACTACTGGGCGATCATTAATTTCCCGCGCCTTTTGAATCGTAGGAATGACCTCTTCTTCTTTCGTGACACGGAACGCCGCACAGCCCAAGGATTCAGCCAATGCAACAAAGTCCGGAAGATAATTGCCTTGTTCGCGCAGCTTTGTGTTCGAATAACGCCCTTCGTAGAACAATGTTTGCCATTGGCGAACCATGCCGAGATTGCCGTTATTAATGACCGCAACTTTGATTGGGAAACCTTCAACAGCACAGGTCACAAGTTCTTGGTTGGTCATTTGGAAGCAGCCGTCACCATCGACGGCCCACACTTCCTTATCCGGGCAGCCTGCTTTCGCGCCCATTGCAGCTGGGACCGCATAACCCATCGTGCCGAGACCACCGGAGTTAAGCCAGGTCCGCGGCTTTTCAAAGTCGATAAATTGCGCGGACCACATTTGGTGCTGCCCAACACCGGCGCAGTACACGGCGTCGGAACCCACTTCTTTCGAGAGGGTGTTAATCACAAATTGTGGCGAAAGCTCCCCGCCTTCCTGGGGGTCCCAGCCGCGTGGAAAACGTTCCTTCAGCCCGTCGAGGTACGCTCGCCAGGCCGCCACTGCCGGCGGGTTTCCAACCTTGTTCTTAAACGTGGTCATAAGCGCCTGTAGCACTTCTTTCGCATCGCCCACGATTGGAACATCCGCTTTCCTGATCTTGCCAATTTCGGCTGGATCGATATCGGCGTGAATTACCTTGGCTGCGGGCGCAAACGCTTTCACATCACCGGTCACACGATCGTCAAAGCGGGCGCCGATGGTGATCAGCAAGTCACTACGCTGCATCGCAGCAACTGCAGACACCGAACCATGCATTCCAGGCATACCAGCATGCAGTGGATGCGAATCCGGGAATGATCCAAGTGCCATCAGCGTGGTCACCACGGGGATCTGCAAATATTCGGCAAGTGCAAGCAAATCATCAGAAGCATTTGCCTTGATCACACCGCCACCGATGTAAAACACGGGACGCTTTGCTTTGGCAATCAGCTTGACGGCTTCTTCAATCTGCCGGTTATGCGGCGTGGTCACCGGGCGATACCCAGGGAGGTTCATCGTTGGCGGCCAGACAAAATCCATTGGCGCATTTTGGATATCTTTTGGAATATCCACAAGCACCGGACCCGGGCGACCTGTTGCAGCGAGATGGAACGCTTCCGCCAATGCAGCAGGGATATCGTTCGCGTCAGTCACCATGAAATTATGTTTGGTAATCGGCATGGTGATGCCACGAATATCGGCTTCTTGGAATGCATCGGTGCCGAGCAATGTATGCCCTACTTGGCCGGTAATAGCCACCAACGGAACCGAATCCAGGTTCGCATCAGCAATTGGGGTTACAAGGTTGGTTGCGCCGGGACCGGACGTAGCAATGCACACGCCAACCTTGCCGGATGCTTGCGCATAACCGGTTGCTGCGTGACCTGCTCCTTGCTCATGCCGGACAAGCACATGGCGAAGCTTCGTGGAGGCGTAAATCGGGTCGTAGAGCGGCAACACTGCGCCACCAGGCAAGCCGAACACTACTTCTGTTCCCAACGCTTCAAGGGAACGGACAATAGCTTGGGCGCCGGTCATTCGTTCTGGATTGGCCGCCGAACGGCGGTCCCGCGCAGCGGCAACCGAGGCGGGAGTGGGCTGAGGTCGAGGTGCCACGTTCACGACGTCGGGCTCCTTATTGGTTCACACGGTTCAACATTCACACGGTTGTGGGCACACAGTGTAGTGAGCACCTGGTGCTCGCCAGCCACAAGGGTGGGTACGCTGGAAAACACCGAAGCCCTCGGAAGAAACACCATATTGCGGTGTCCGCCGAGGGCGCTTGACGTTCTACGACAATTACAGCCGCTACGGCAAGCGCCGGAGGCTGATAATCACAAGTCGAATTTCCGTCATGTGTTTGCATATTACACACAAGGCGGCGAGGAACATAGCCAACACCCCCTTTTTGGGAACAACCTCCCACAGATTGAGAAATCAAGAAGTTTATGCAGCGTACCCCGTATCAGTTTTTCGCCATCCAAGTGTTTACTTACAGCCAATCAAGAACAAGTTAGCTATGACCTGCACCACTACCACCACGGCGGTGAAGGACTTGCTCACAACCTGCTGACGCAACTCTCTCATTCATTGGAAAAATATGCAGGTAATTTCTAGTTTTCGCACGCGCACCCACTACCCCTAGGCCTACCCCCGCACCATGGCGAGAAGCGCTAGCCTAGATGCCATGCCTTTTGCGTATATCCTTTATTCAGCCTGGCGCTGGCTTCTGGACCCTGGCCTCTCTTTAGCTATCTACTTAGTAATTGCTTTTCTCATTCCCCGTATCGGGCGATTCGCCATTAGGTTCTTCACACGACGTGTTGATCTAGACGAACAGGACTCCAAAACCCGCCTCGCCCTGGTGGGCACGGCGGTGTATATGGCCCAACTTGTGGCCTATTTTTTCCTTATCGTGGCGATCCTCAATGCGCTCGGCATCCCGCTGGCTGGCGCGGCGATTCCCGCGACGGTCATTTCGGCGGCACTCGGCCTTGGCGCGCAAGGCATCATTGCGGACTTCCTCGCCGGTTTCTTTATCCTTTCGGAAAAACAATTCGGTGTTGGTGACTGGGTTGCGTTCCAAGGCCCAGGCGTCAATATCGAAGGTGATGTTATACAGATCACCATGCGTGCCACCAAGGTTCGGACGCTTCAAGGCGAGACTGTAACCATTCCGAACAGCACCGCCCGTGTGTGCGTGAACCACTCGAATATTTGGGCGCGAGCGGTGGTGATTATTCCAGTTCCGTTGCTTGGTTCGACGTCCATCCACGAGGCGATTTCCCGTTCGGAACGCGCCGCACGACGTGCACTTGCATTGCCAAATGTGATTCATGAAGTCACAGGTGAACTCGATGTGCACCCCGCTGTTGGCATTGCGCAACCGACAACAGTGGGCATGCCATGGCTTGTGGAAATGCGGTTTATTGTGCAGGTCAATCCCGCGCAACAATGGGCAGTTGAACGCGCAATTCGCACCTGCATTCTGGAGGAATTCTGGGAGGAATACGGCTCCGCCACCACAACGTCCGGCGCTGTACGCAACCAACTCGAACGCGAAGCTCCCGTCATTATCGACCGTGCGTTCACTAAAGACCCGCTTATCGACGTCCCGATTCCGCAGGCAACCACTACGACCATCCCCGCGCAGAAAGGCACGACCGAACCAAGCCGGGATGATATTTCACTTGAGCACCCTGCAGATGCGCCCGTCGATGAGCAGGAATCGATCGAACCGGAAGGTGTGTTCCGCGATATCACCTACCCTTCGTTCCTCTCGCGGATCTTCTCCTTTGGTGGCCGTGTTCGCCCATCCACCACCGGCCTGTTTGCTCTGTTGTTCAGCCTGTTTATCCTCAAGGGCTTTACAGTAGAAGCCGATGAAGGCTGGCAGGATTCCGATGGTTGGCTTGCCCCCACGGCAGATACGAAAACCACCACTGCACCGAAAACCACGGAAACACCAACCTCATCAGAAACTCCAACCATTGAGGAAACACAAACGAGTGAACCCACATCGTCTACCCCAACTTCGGTGACCAGCGTGACGAACGAACCGTCAACACCGACGACCACCGCAAGCCCTGAGACGTCGCAAAGCGCCCCGGAAGTGGTGGAAGAACCCACCCCAATTGAGCCAACGACGCAAGCACCGGAACAACCAACCTCCGACACCCCCGCAGTGCAGCCTGAAAATTAACCCTGCACCCCGCACCCCTACAATAAGCCACATGAGTTCGAATCCGAAGACCTTTCGTCCCGAGCGAACCCATCTGCTGGCGGCAGGGGTGCTTTTTCTTATTTGCTTACTAGTAAGCGGTGCAAAACCGGAGCTACTCTTCTGGTTACCGTTTGTACCCCTGGTATTCGTTGTGTGGATCTTCCGGTCCGCTACTGTGGTCACCGAACACGGCATCGAAGCCCGCTATGCTTTTAGCAAAAATAAAAGTGTCGCCTGGGAAGAACTCTCCGGCGTAAGTTTTCAAGGTGCTAAAACGTTTGCGCACACCACCAAGGACGCAAAATTCCCCTTACCCGGGGTGTCGTTTAATACCATTCCAGCACTCGCAGAAGCCTCACATGGCCGCATTCCTGACGTACTCACCGCTGGTCGTGCCGCCGCTGACGATAAGGTCGTTGTGATTCAACGTGATGGTCGGCAAATCCTCAAACGTCGAGAAGACACCGACGAACAGCCAAACCAGCCCTCAACTGACTAACCCTTGAAAGCCTTAACTCACATGATCCCTCTACGCTCAACTGTCACCACGATTGGCCGCAACGCCGCAGGTGCGCGCGCACTCTGGCGTGCCACCGGAATGACCGATGGCGACTTCGGCAAACCCATCATTGCAATCGCAAATTCTTTCACCGAATTTGTGCCCGGCCACGTGCATCTCCGCAATGTGGGCACCATCGTCGCCGAAGCAATCACCGCCGCCGGTGGCGTAGCAAAGGAATTCAATACCATCGCAGTTGACGACGGCATCGCCATGGGCCACGGCGGCATGCTCTACTCCCTCCCCAGCCGCGAAATCATCGCCGACAGCGTCGAATATATGGTCAATGCGCACACCGCTGACGCCATCGTCTGCATTTCCAATTGCGATAAAATCACCCCCGGCATGCTCAACGCAGCCTTGCGCCTCAACATCCCCGTAGTCTTCGTATCTGGTGGCCCCATGGAGGCTGGCAAAGCCGTAGTCGTCGACGGCGTAGCGCACGCACCAACAGACCTTGTTACCGCAATTGCCGCCTCCGCTTCCGCGGCTGTGTCCGACGAAGGCCTCGATTCCGTTGAGCGATCCGCCTGCCCCACATGCGGATCCTGTTCAGGCATGTTCACCGCCAACTCAATGAACTGCCTTACCGAAGCCCTCGGACTTTCCTTGCCAGGCAATGGTTCCACACTGGCAACCCACGCGGCGCGCCGCGCATTATTCGAACGTGCAGGCGCACTTGCTGTTGAGTTGTGCCGACGCTACTACGGCGAGGGCGACGATTCCGTGCTCCCCCGCAACATTGCCACGCGTGCCGCATTCGACAACGCGATGGCGCTCGACATGGCGATGGGTGGCTCCACCAACACCGTGCTCCACATCCTTGCGGCCGCGCAAGAAGGCGAAGTGGACTTCAATCTTGACGATATCGACGCCCTGTCACGTCGCGTAGGCTGCCTCTCCAAGGTCTCCCCCAACTCTGACTATCACATGGAAGATGTCCACCGTGCAGGCGGCATCCCAGCGATCCTTGGGGAACTGTATCGAGGCGGACTCCTAAATGCGAACGTACATTCGGTTCATTCTGCGTCGTTAGAACAATGGCTCGATGACTGGGACATCCGCGGCGGGCACGCAACCCAAGAAGCCATCGAACTCTTCCACGCAGCCCCCGGCGGCACCCGCACAACCGAAGCCTTCTCCACGAGCAATCGCTGGGACAGCCTCGACACCGACGCCGCCGCAGGCTGCATCCGCGACGTCGAACACGCATACACTGCCGATGGCGGCCTCGCAGTCCTCCGCGGAAACCTCGCCGAAGACGGCGCCATCATCAAAGCCGCAGGTGTCGACGAATCACTTTGGCACTTCACCGGGCCCGCCCGTGTCGTTGAAAGCCAAGAAGAAGCAGTCTCCGTGATCCTCAAACGAGAAATCCAAGAAGGCGAAGTACTCGTAGTCCGCTACGAAGGCCCCTCCGGCGGCCCCGGCATGCAAGAAATGCTCCACCCCACCGCCTTCCTCAAAGGCGCAGGACTCGGCACCAAATGCGCACTGGTCACCGACGGCCGATTCTCCGGCGGCTCCTCCGGACTGTCCATCGGACACGTCTCCCCCGAAGCCGCACACGGCGGAGTAATCGGCCTTATCCAAGACGGCGACATCATCACCATCGACGTACACACCCGCGAACTCTCCGTAGCACTCACCGACGAAGAACTCGCAACCCGTCGCGCCCAGATGGAAGCCTCCGAACGCCCCTGGCAACCCACGACACGCAACCGGAAAGTATCAAAAGCCCTCCAGGCATACGCTAAAATGGCCACCTCCGCCGACAAAGGCGCAGTACGCAACATCTAAAACCTATTTATTTGGCGGCGTAAAGCGTCCGGGCCTGCAGTGTGGGGTTGGTGTGGGTTTAGTGTGGACTGGCGCGGGCTGACGAGGGCTGGCAAGCGCCAGACATCTATGCATTCATAATCAATGTCGCTTTTTACACCATGTTGTGCCCAATTGGTGTATTTGGCGACAAAATTTTGGCCTCAGAAGGCGTTCGGTGTCGCTTTTTACACCAATTGCCTACAACATGGTGTTTTCGGCGACAACCCCCTGGTAACCAATTGTACACAATTCAAAGCTTGTCAACGGCACGCACGGCAGCGCGCACGCTTGGAAAATGCAAAAAAGCTACTCCGACCTGCACAACAGGCCAAAGTAGCTTATTCAAACACTCTTGTGAAAATTCCCTAATCCCTTAGCGCTTGGGCATTTCAGCTAGTTAAGGGGGTTCACTCCAGCGCCGAACCACCATAGCGCTACAGCGCCAGCGATGCCGATGATCGCAAATAGCCACGAACTAATGAGCGGACGGCGGGCCCAACTCCGTCCGAAATCGAGGGACAGCCTGCCCGGGCCGGTGAATTGGAGCGCCAGTGCGATTGCGACAAGGATACCGCCGAGCCAGACGCCGTCGCCGATCCGCAACAGGTTGAATGTTTCGCCGTCGGCATCCAAGAGGTGAAGCGCCTCGAACGCCGTTCCGATAATAGCTAACGTTGCCGCTACCGGAGTGACCAGGCCAAGGAGCAGGAACACACCGGCGGTGAGCCAGAGTGCCGGGATTGCCACTGCAAGCAATCCTGGTTGCGCGTAGTTTGCGTATTCCGCTTCCAAACCAGCAAGTCCAGTATTACCCCCTAGCTGGAAGAATACTTTCACTGCGGAGAATATGAGGTAGAGCCCAAACACCACACGGATGATGAAGATACCGAAATCGATGGTGCCGCGACGGGCATCTTCCGTAGGTGCGTTCGGTTCTTGCGCTGGCGCAACAGGTTCCTCGGCCGCGGGTGGCAGGGTGGCGACTGGTGCCGGAGGGGGCGGGAATTGTTCCTCCGCGGCCGCTTGTTGGTAGGGCGGCAAGGTGGTGGTTTGTTCTGCCGTCGATTGGTATGGAGTCGACTTCGGCGCGGGGGTAAATTCCTCGTCCGGCTCAGGGAGTTTAAAGCCACTGTTTTGATGGGATGTAGGTGCATCAAACATGACGGTTGGCTCGCCCGCCGGGGAACTTGCAGGGCTTCCCGGTTCCCTGTTCGAATCTTCCGCACCAGTAGATGCTGCGGCATCAGCTGGCGTGTTGCGCGTTGGAATTCGCTTCGGCTCCGCCGCCTGAGGCTCGAACACAGTTGTGGGTGCGTCTGAGGGGTGGTGCGGAATATTTGGTCCCTGCACGAATTTTGGTGGAGCGACAGGGACGTCCATGTCGTCATCGAATTCCTGCCGTGGATCAAAAATCGCTGTTGGTTCTTGTTCCGAATGGGATTTCGGAGCTGGTTGTTCTTCAGGCGGGGGTGTTTGGTTTTGCGCAGCAGGAATTGTTTGGGGTGCTACCCGACCCGCCCGCGCATACACATCTCCTTCTTTACGAGGCGAAGGAGCGTCCGGATTGGTTGCCCCTTCGGCCGCGCCGGGATTTTCAGGTTCACGAGGTTCACGAGTGTTGTCGCTCATACCTGCAAGGGTATGCGAATCCTGCCTGATCGTGCATGAATTTACCACCCGGCGTGGCGCAAAGATCCAGGATGCTAACTTAGCGCGGCCCTGCCAGCCGCTACAACGGTGTCTGAAAGCCGCTGTAGAAGAGGTGATTCCAAACGCCAGTGTTGCCAATACAATTCCACATCTGACACACGGTCGTCTAAGAGGACTAGCTCACCTGATTCCAATAAAGGCTGGGCTTGAATGTCCGGAACGAGGGCCCAGCCTAACCCCACTCGGGCGGCCTCGAGGAAGCCCTCGGATGAGGGTATTTGGGAGACGCATCGGTGGGCCGGAATTTGATCCACGCGGCCGATAAGGTCATCGTTTTGGAGTTTGTCGTTGCGGCCATAACGAAGCACTGGCATCGCGGACCAATCAAGTTTTCTATCGTTGGTGTAGGCGTCGCGCAATGCTGGCGTTGCGACGGCGCGGTAGCGCATCACCCCGAGCGGCTCCACGTCGCAGCCCGAAACAGGTTTCGATTCCATGGTGACAGCCCCCAGGCAATCGCCACGTCGGAGCAATTGCAACGATTGCGATTCATCTTCCACCCATAACCGAAGTGCGGCGCCGCCCCATTCCGCGACGTCGGCAAGCACTGGGCGAAACCACGTGGCAAGCGAATCTGCATTGATGGCAATACTCAGCGGAACGCGCGCAATTCGACCACGCATTTGAGCATCGGTTTCTGCTTGCAGCAACGCCATTCGCCGCGCCGCCTGCGCTAACACTTCCCCAGCCTCAGTTGCCGTTGCTGGAACAATTCGTCGAACAAGCACTCGCCCAGCCTGGACTTCAAGAGCTTTAATTCGCTGGCTCACAGCGGATGGTGTCACGCCCAACGCGTCGGCGGCCGCTTCGAAACTTCCTTCGTCCAGTACGGCAAGGAGTGTGGCCAGATGCTTCAAGTTCATGTTAGATATTCTAATGCAAATTCACGATCATTAACTTTTGCTTAGGCGCCGCGCGGTGTCACAATGAAGCACCATGAGCATAGTGATCAACGGTTTCCTCATGGGTTTGTCCCTCATCATCGCCATTGGCCCCCAAAATGCGCTGCTGTTACGTCAAGGTATTGCACGCACCGGAGTCACCGCCGTCATCACCATCTGTTTGCTTTCCGACGTCCTACTCATCCTCGGCGGCACCGCCGGCGTCGGCATTATTGTGGAACGGGCACCGCTGGTACTGGTCGCACTGAAATGGTTCGGCTTTGTCTACCTTCTCTACTTCGCGTTCAGTTGTTTCCGAAGCGCATGGAAAGACAACACAGCCATCACGCCCGACAAGCCGGACACTTCAGGCACACCCACAACACCCAACCACGCGTCCTCGCCCTCGCATGATGACGCGACGCATGGAACACTACGGCTTAAGCAGCGCACAACAACCACACGCAAGACTCAAGCCCCATGGGTCAAACCAGCCCTTGCTGCCCTGATGCTCACATGGCTGAACCCTGCGGCATACCTCGACGCATTAGTCATGCTTGGCAATTTGGCGAACCAGCATGGACCAACGGGACGCTGGTACTTTGCGGCAGGTGCGCTTGCGGCAAGCGCACTCTGGTTCCCTATCATTGGTTATGGCGCCGCGAAACTAGCAACACCGTTGTCGCAGCCGAAAACTTGGCGAATTGTCAACGGCATCATCGGAATCGTAATGGTGATCATTGCAATCCGCCTGATCACACACTAGTGATCAATACCTGCAGGCTGCATTACTTGCATTTCTCTGCAATGAGCTTATTGACCAATGCAGGGTCAGCCTTACCGCGGGTTGCTTTCATCACGGCACCAACGATGGCACCAACAACTTTGGTGTTCCCGGCCTTGTACTTTTCCACAATGTCAGGGTTGGCGGCTAGCGCCTCATCAACAGCTTTTTCGATTGCTCCGTCGTCTCGTACAACCTCCAGTCCGCGAGCAGCAACCACCTCATCCACATCACCTTCGCCAGCGAGCACACCATCCACGGCCTGGCGGGCAAGCTTATTGGTGAGCTTGCCTTCATTGATCAGCGCAACAACACGAGCAACCTGCTTTGGCGTGATCGCCAATGCATCCAGTTCAACACCGGACTGGTTGGCTTTTTGAGCCAAATACGAAACCCACCATGAACGCGCTTCACCGGAGGTCGTTCCGGCGTCGACGGTTTGGATAATCAGCTCCAAAGCACCAGCATTGATCAGATCGCGCATTTCTGCATCCGAAAGATTCCATTCCTTCTGGATGCGTGCCTTACGAATCCATGGCAGCTCTGGAAGTGTTGCCCGGATTTCTTCCACCCATTCGCGTGGCGCAATCACCGGCGGCAAGTCAGGGTCATTGAAATAGCGATAGTCTTCCGCAGTCTCCTTCACACGTCCGGATGTGGTGGTGCCATCAGCTTCCTGATAGTGACGCGTCTCTTGGATAATTTCGCCACCATCTTCGATGACCTGTGCTTGGCGCTGCATTTCAAAACGAACAGCTTGCTCTACTGAACGCAGCGAATTGATATTTTTCGTTTCCGTACGAGTACCAAACTCTGCGGCACCTTTCCGCTTGAGTGAAACATTTGAATCAACACGCATCGACCCTTGGTCCATCCGAGCATCGGACACACCGAGCGCCTTTACAAGATCACGCAGGGCAGATACGTACGCCCGCGCAACTTCGGGAGCACGCTCTCCAGCACCTTCAATTGGCTTGGTCACAATCTCAATCAGTGGAACACCTGCACGGTTACAGTCCACAAGGGAACTATGCGCACCATGAATACGTCCATCAGCGCCACCCAGGTGGGTAAGCTTTCCGGTGTCCTCCTCCATGTGAGCACGCTCGATTTCTACACGCCACTCTGTGCCGTCATCGAGCACGACGTCGAGGTAGCCGTCATAGGCTATTGGCTCATCGTATTGCGAAATTTGGTAATTCTTCGGCTGATCCGGATAAAAATAATTTTTCCGGGCGAAACGAGAAGACTCCGCAATCGAGCAATTTAACGCAAGGCCAATTTTGATTGCCCATTCAACGCCTTTAGCGTTTACCACCGGCAATGCTCCGGGAAGACCGAGACTTACTGGATCAACGTTCGAATTCGGTTCTGCGCCGAAGTGCGCTGAACTTGCCGAAAACATCTTCGTTTCCGTAGCAAGTTCAACATGCACTTCCATGCCCATTACGGGCTCGAATTTTTCAAGAACCTCGTCATAATCCATTAGGTCAATAAACGCTGCAGTCATACCGACAAACTATACCGACAGCCTGCAGCGCAATTGCCCTCGCCCCAGCATTAACTGGGGCAGGATCAACACTTCAGACTCACGTTTTCCAAATGACGTTGGGTCTACCAAATCAGCCGTTGGTTATGCCTTGGCCTCTTCTTCACTGTCCCACTTCTTGCGAGCGGCAACGTAGGAAACGATACCCACGAGAGTGAACAGGAGGAGCAGCAGCCACCATACGTTCGCACTCTTGTTGCTCTGCGATGCAGCATTCTTTGAAGAGGTGGTGCCGTCGCCGGTGTTTTCTGGCACACCGGAGGCGTTAGCAAAGTTCGGTGCGGCTTCTGCTTCACCAGTGTTTGCCACCGCGAGACGGAACTTCGCGGGAGTGGTTTGGCCCTCAGGCGCCATGTGCTGCAGTGCTACCCAATGCTCACCAGCAAGGAAGCCGTTTGCGGCTGGTCCTTCCTCTTTCAGGTTTGCCCACCGGATTGGTTGGGTTGCAATATCAGCAGTGGTTGTACCCTGGGCGTTGAGACCAACATTGCCCTTGTCGCCTACATGCAATTCAACAGGGTTGAACTGTGGACCGAAGACTTTCCAACCAACGCTGTGGCCATCAGCACCAATTGGGTCGGCTTCCATTTGCATCTGCAGACGCTGGCCGTCTTGGACTGGGACCTTGAACCAATGGGTTTCACCGGGAGCAAGCTCAACTTCGTAGGTGCCCTCGCTGACGGTCGGTGCGGCAGCCATGTCGGTATCGCTCGGAAGCTTGCCGGTTGCCGTACCCATTGTCATTTCTTCAACCTCTGGCTTCTCGGAAGCTGCAGGAAGGTTTGCATCCTTAACCTGAGGCACGCCCCACAGTGACACTTCCACTGGGAGGTCTTGAGTGCCAACAAGCTCACCACTGCGCTTGAGGGTCAGCGTGTACTCACCCGGACGGCACATGCTTGCCTTTTCAATCACAGGTGACAGCAGCGAAGCCGATTGAGCGACGGCGAAATCATCCTGAACCTTGGCTTCAGTAACTGTAGCGACACATTCCTTACCGTTGGCATCGGTGAGCGTTGGGGTAAAGGTTACGTCCATGCCGCCACCGGTGGTGTCTTTTTCCGGAGCCGGAATCATGAAACCAGCATTGAGCTGTTGGCCTTCAGCAAGCTCAACTTTCCAGGAAAGCTCCTGATCGGTTGCCGCTTCGCCATCTTTCATCACTGCCGGGATATTGCCTTGATACACCTCAGGTGCAGGCTCTTCACCATTAAGACCGCCGAGTGCCGCAGCGGCTGCATCGCCAGAACCTGGCTCTGCGCTTGCGGAAGTGGATTCCTTCTCGGAGGTTGGTTCCTCAGACTCGGAGGTGCTCGAGGTGGAATCCTTGTAGCTAAGGATTCAAGAAGTGAGTCTGCATCGCTGGCATCTGCATACATACCACCGCTAACCTCAGCGACTTGCTGTAATTGGTTACGCGCCTCATCGTTGACGTTGAAACCGACGACATTAATAACGATCTCATCGCCGGAACGCTCGCGAATTTCGCGCGCCACCTCGGTGACATTTGGTGGCGAACAGGTATCAATACCGTCAGACACCAGGACGATTTGGCGTGGGCCGGAACCGGAAAGTTCCTTCTCGGCCTGCAACAAGGCCGGGCCAATCGGCGTATAGCCGCTAGCGACGAGGCCTTGGACTTCAGCGGCCATGTCATCGTGCGAGCCGCCGAGGTTCACCAAGGTGTGAACATCTTTACAGCCAGCCTCTTTTTCCGCCTCCGAGTTGCCCGTGCCAATACCGTAGGTCAACAGTGCTAACTTCTGCTCCTTGGGCAGCTGGTTAATCAAACCAACAGTAGCCTGCTTTGCTGAATCCATACGCACTTGACCTGACGCATCCGGAGCCCACATGGAACCCGAAGCGTCAATAATCAAAGCGGTATCAGGATATGCAGTAGCAGACTCCGCTGTTGATTCCACCGTTGATGTGGCTGCAAACACAACAGGAGCCCCGGCCCCCAGCAGCGCACAAGCACCTAAAACTGCAATCGGCGCAGAGCGTTTTGTTGTAGAAATCGGCTTCAACAAGTGTTGCCAAAACGTAGTTCTTGTATTCATACCATCCATTAGAAACAATTCCACCGTTGACGCGCCACTCAATTTACAAATTCTTAGCATTAGTTCAGGTTTAACCCCCTTGAAGATAGCCAATTTAGGGGTAGCTCTTTTCGTAATGTCAGCCATCCTGTTTGACCCCGAAACACACAAATATTCCACTGCTCCAAATCTGACATCTCACATTTAGGTGGGCCGCAAAATATTTGTCGTAAATATGTTCGCGGACAACCTTTCTTGCAGGAGTATAAGAACTGAAGCTAGCAACGCGACTCCGCTACGCAACCGATTAGACGCAGCGCACAAGGCATCTTCAATCCTGCAGTACAGCTTCGGCAAAAACACACGCAGAACCCACAACTAGCTGCATAACAACAAGAAAACCAGAGAAACCAAAGATGCAGCATTAAATTCAATCTAATTTGTAATCTTCAGCTACCACAGCGCCCCGCGCAAAAGAAAAAACCAATAAAGGTAGGTAACTACTGAGCTGTACAAAATAATTCAATGGTAAATGTGCTCACCAAAATAACGGAAATTCCTCCGGTTTTCCACAAAATTTCTCAGCAAATGTTTGCTTCGAACATTGCAAACGTTGAACGTGTCTCACGCACGGCCGAACGCGGCGTCGAAAAGCGAAGCGTTGAGCACTCCCCGCGTTGCCCCCGAATACACCCTATACAGCGCAATCCCTATCTAGTCGCGGCGGCGATACGCAATCCAAAGCACTACTATGTTCGCCGCCACCCCAAGGAGCGTGACGAGCAGCGACGAGCCAATAAACGCTGCGATCGGGGCGTCGACAAGGTCTGCATCGGCAATCT
>JAUMZC010000015.1:5798-34138 GCA_030528295.1 Corynebacterium sp. | reverse complement strand
TGCTAATCGACGTCCGATTTCCACACGGGTGGCATTGACCGCTCGACCCCGAATGACGGAATCAGGTCGAGCAAGATACACGTATTCAAACACGCATCCGTTATGTTTTGTGGTCCCAAAGCGTTCGGAACGAATTCCTGCTCCGTTAATGCTGATGAGCTCTCCTGGCTCCACTTCACGCACGAAGGAGGCACCAACAATATCCAGGGCGGCTGTTTCAGAAGCCACTACCCAACCGCGTTCCAATCGACCGATTGCAAGCGGCCGGACACCATGTGGATCGCGAGCCGTATACAGCGTCGTGCCGTCGGTAAACGTCAGGCAGAAAGCACCTTCGATTCTAGGAAGAAGTTCTTTAGCAGATTCGACAATGGTTTTACCTCCGCGCATCCCCTCGGCAAGAAGGGCGCACATGACTTCCGAATCTGACGGTTTGCTTGCTTTATCGACCAAACCTTTGGCAGCAGCTTCGTCGAGAAGCTCCACGTAGTTCACCAAGTTTCCGTTATGCCCAAGAGCAACATCGGTCCCATCTGGAGAAACTCGGAAGATTGGCTGGGCATTTTCCCAACACAATCCGCCAGCCGTGGAGTATCGGGTATGTCCGATTGCCACGTGACCACGCAGCGAATCGAGCGTTTGTTCGTCGAAGATTTGGGAGACAAGACCGATGTCTTTAAAAACCAACACTTGGTCCCCGTCCCCGACCGCGATACCCGCCGCCTCTTGGCCGCGATGCTGCAACGCATACAGGCCATAGTACGTAAGTTTGGACACCTCCTCCCCTGGCGCCCATACGCCGAAAACACCGCACTCTTCGCGCGGAGCTTGCTCGCCGTGGTCATTCAATCCGTCATGTTCAGTGGGCGCAGGGTCATGACCCATAGCGCGAAGGGATTTCTCCAAAGGTGCCACGGGAGATAATCGTAGCGCTTGATTCGGTTATGCCCTAATAAACGCCCCCTTTATCCGCCAAAAGTCACACCGAACACCAGTCCGATTACGTAGGTGACCACCAATGCGAGTCCGCCACCAATAACTAATCGGCTCACACTTCTTCCCTGGCCCGTACCCGCCAGCGAAGCAGCGATGCCCCCAGTAATCGAGAGCGCAGTAAGTGTTGCCAGGAGTGTAATAACGATGCGCCAATCCGTCGGAGCGATCAGGACCGACAGTAATGGCAACGCTGAACCTAAAACGAACGATAGTGCGGATGAGCCAGCAGCCATCAAAGGGTTCGTCAGCTCCTCCGAATCGATCCCAAGTTCGATTTCTAGGTGAGCCTTCAGCGGATTACGTTCAGCAAGCTCCACAGCAGCTTGCTCCGCAGTTTCTGCACTCAGCCCCTTTCCCTGAAGAATGCCCACCAGTTCGCGGTGTTCAGCTTCGGGCATAGTTTCTAATTCCCAGCGCTCCTGAGCGACCAAGGCGCGCTCAGTATCACGTTGCGCCGAGACGGACACATATTCGCCTAAAGCCATACTGACTGCGCCGGACACTACTGCAGCAGCACCCGCCAATGCGATAACACTCGACGATGCGCCTGTTGCCGCGACGCCGATCACTAGACCGGCCGTCGAGACAATGCCGTCGTTAGCGCCTAATACTCCAGCACGCAACCAGTTGAGTTTGGAGTTAATGCTTCGATCATGAGGTTCTGTAATTGTTTCCATCCCCCTAGCCTAACAATATGTTCATAGTTGCGCACATATGCATAGGCTTCATTATGTTAGGGCATATTTGCCTGTTAACGAGAGGAATGGCACACAACAAGGCAGATGTTCAGGTGGCGAGCGGAACGATAGGGAGCCAGTGCGCAATCTCCCCGGCGCGCGTACCGGAAACCTCGACGTTCGAGGCGTCGTCAAGCAAAAGGAGGCCAGTGGCGAGTAAGAGCCAGGTGCGAGCGTCGGTCTCGACCACGTTTGGGGGTGTGCCGCGGGTGTGGCGGGGACCATCGATGCACTGGACGGCGACGAACGGGGGGATGCGAACTTCGACACTATTTCCGGGAGCGAGAGATTCTAACGTACGTGCGGTAAGTCGAACAGCTTTTGCGATTGCGGTGCGGGACGGCTGTTGGGCCGGGTCACGCAACCAATCCGCAATCTCGAGGACGGCGGCGCGGGTTTCAGACGGAGAAATGGAACGCTTCACGAATGGGTAGCCTACCGTTCTATAAGCTGGAGACACAGGCATGAAAGGACCCCTCATGAATCAACGCTCGGCCAATCTCACACTCCGCTTCCTCGCCGCCCCTACCGACATTATTATGGCCGGAAATCACGGCGTTTCGGGAGGTCGCGTGCTGGAATGGATCGATAAGGCCGCGTACGCCTGCGCCGTCGGATGGTCAGGCGCATATTGCGTCACCGCCTACGTTGGACATATCCATTTCACGCGCCCAATTCCAAGCGGACATATGGTCGAAGTGCGTTCGAGAATCGCGATGACAGGCAGATCTTCCATGCATATCATCAACGAAGTCCTGTCAGCAGACCCACGCGAAGGCGTTTTCACACGTGCATGCGATTGCTTGGTCATTTTCGTTGCCAAAGACGCAGAAACTGGACGTCCACAAAAAGTGCCAGAATTTATCCCAAGCACCGATGAGGAACGTCGCGTATTTGATGCTGCCCTTTCGCGCATTGACCTGCGGAAAGCCATTGAAAAAGAGATGGAAGAGCAGACCTATAACGGCCCTTCGGAAGCACCCAGGTTGATTACCCGGTTCCTGGCAAAACCGACCGATGTGAACTGGGGCGGAAAAGTTCACGGTGGCACCGCAATGGAATGGATTGACGAAGCAGGCGCCGCTTGCACAATGGAGTGGTCAGGGGAACATACGGTCGCCGTGTATGCGGGCGGAATTAGGTTCTATCGACCGATTCAGATCGGCGACCTCATCGAAGTGGATGCTCGACTCATGCGCACCGACGCCCGCTCCATGCAAATGTCTGTGCACGTACGTTCGGGTGCCCCTCGAGGTGGCCGCGAGTCACTCGAAACTGCGATCCATGCGACGGTCACTTATATCGCCGTGGACATTGACGGCTACCCCCTTCCCGCCCGGCAATTCACCCCCCGCTCCAGCGAGGATGTCAAGCTCTCCGACCATGCCGCGAAGCTGCGGGAACTTCGCGCACAGTATTCGCCCAAACCTTTGATTAATCGAACATAATTTTCGACGCCGCGGAAGGCTAGGGTGTGCGGGGAGGCGCGGCGTCGTTAAATAAACCGGAAAGATAATCGAATAATCTTTCCCACCAGGGTTTTGGTTCGGACATCGGCACCGGTTCGGCACTGCGCATACGTTCGGTAGTCCAGTAATCAGGGTCGGGTGGCGGCAATGACGTTGCGGTCGTTTCTGACGATGGTGACGCACACGAAGCTACCGTAAGACAAGCGAACAGAATTGCTAAATACCGCTTCATCACGCCCCCTGTACGACCACCATCCAAATTGCAATCATATGCAATACGCCAGCGATCACAGTAGCTAAATGAAAATGCTCATGATAGCCAAACCACAGGGCATTCCTGCCCGGCCATCGCAATAGATAGAACAAAGCACCAATTGAATACACGACGCCGCCCGCGAATAGCAGCCAAACCACCGTTGGCCCCGCATTCGCCCAAAGTTGCGGTATCAGAGGCAATACGAGCCACCCCATCGCTAGGTACAACAACACATCGAGCCAGCGAGGATGTGAAACCAACGATAAGAACACACTGACGAGTGCGCCTCCCCATACTGCAGCCAGCAGCCATAAGGCCGCTTGGGCAGACAAGACCATTAACGCCATGGGCGTGTAGGTCGCCGCGATAAACAGCGCGATCGTCGAATGGTCGGCCCATTTCCACCATTCAACCGCACGAGCCGAACGCCAGGGCACACAATGATATGCCGCAGAAACCCCGTAGAGCTGCAATAATGCCACCGCGTAGACCGTGACTCCAATCGCAAATAACCACGGTAGGGTCATCCACGAGAACGTAGTAAGTACGGCTCCCGACACCGCGGCCAGAAACGCAGCACCCGCGTGATACCAACCGCGTGCCCGCGGACGCGGACCACGATCAACAATCCACCGGGTATGGGCCACAAGCTGCTGATCTTGAACGACTGTCACCATAAAAACTTTCGCTCGCATAACTTACAAATAGGTAAAGTGTAGCGCTGAATTTTACGAGACGCTAGTGCTCAAACTATTCGTCGTGGACCTTCAAGCCTTCCACCAACTGCAACCGAGATACCATTCGAACTGAACTCAGCCATACAAACAGAAGAACTATCAAGGCAGCAAGCGTCGCATAAAAATAAGTATCGGGCTGGATCATCGCCTGGAAATACAACTTTGAATTTGAAAACTTTGTTGCAACGTAGTGCGTCAAATAATAGCCAACAACCAAACCAATGGGCAATGAAACAATCATTTGCAGCGCCAATTCTTTGAAATACACAAACGCGACTCTGCCCGGCGAATAACCCAGTACACGTAGGATAATAAACTCGTATTGCCGCGCTAACAGCGAAATGGAAGAAATCGCATACAGCGCAGCGATACCAAGGAGAACCGAGAAAATTACCAATAGTGTGATGTACATATTGAGCGACGCAGACACTTTTTGATAGCTTTCTCGCTCGTCTGGAATTGAACTCACTGCTAGGACGGATTCCTGCCGCTCAAGTGCTTTCTTCGTCTCTGAAATATCGCTACTCGCGTCTGCGAAAACCGTATTGATCACAGGATCGGCTAACCCCAGATCCCGAGACGCAGAGTCAAACGTCGTCAGTGCGATAAATCCGATATTTTGTTGAAACACTTTATCAACTTTTATTTCACCTTCTGCTACGGCGTTTGGTGTTGTTACTTTGATCATGTCTCCCGGAGAAACCCCAAGTTTCTTGGCATAAAACTCAGGCAAGGAAATTCCGTCCGAATATGACAGTGGCTCATTGTCCTTGCCGTGAAAATGATAGATTTCCGCAGGATCATCCACGATAATCAGTGAAAGATCTTCCTGATTCCCCCCTGATTTCAAGGTAGCCGGAAGCACAAGACCAGGGTGCGTCGAGTGCACATCAACTGCATCCACAAAGGCTGGCTCCTGTGACTTTGGCGCCATTGGTGTTGTAATGGAGAAATCAAATTGTGCGTTCTTATCAAAGTAATCCGTAGTGATTGATTTATAGGAATCCTGGAAGCCCAACGACATCACCGTTAAAGACAGCGACGCAACAACGCCGCACACCATTGCAGCGAATCGACCACGGTTTCTCAACACCGCCTTCAGCGCGTACCGAGAATGGAACGATAATAGCGACCATAAAGGCGTGCGCTGCAAGAAGATGTCTTGCCCATCCTGAGGCGGCGCTGCGTGCATGGCCTCAGCCGGAAGAATGTTTACCACCCGCAGCGTAGCGATTAATGTGGCCAACACACTGATAACCAAAGAGATGATGGCGGCGAAGCCTACATGAGTTAACGCCCCTTCAAAGGTGAAATAGGGGGCTGTGAATATACTCTGATAGGTCTTCACCAGCTTCGGTCCAGCAACATATGCAAATGCGATTCCCAGCGCTGTACCAAGTAATGTTTGCACGATCGTAACGGCACAATACATTACGATAATTTGGACGCTACCGGTACCCATTGCTTTTAAGATCCCGATTTGTCGACGGTCGCGCAACACATTTCGGCGCTGCCCTACAAACACCACGACCGACGCGATGACTAAGAAGACAATCGGGAACACATAGGACATCAGGTTAAAGTCACCAACATCCGCAGTGAAAGCATCAACAGAATTAATGTCTGGATACTCAATAATATTCAGCGCCTTGTCGCCAAGTGCATCATGTACTTGATCGACTATTTCTTGATTTGTTTCACGGTGTTGGTACGTTAGTGCGATTTGGTTGAATAGCACTCCCCGAGATTGCAAAAATTCGGTATCTACATAGACCACACCAAACATTTCATAGTCGGCGATTGTCTGCGTGGAGCTTTGTTTGAGGTACATATCTTCGGGTGCGGTGGCGAGACCTGTGACCTTACACTTGGCATCAAAAAGCCTATGCTCAAATGAGATCGTGTCGCCCACATGGATATCATTCTTCGCAGCATATTTTTGCACCAAAAGGCATTCATCTGCGTTACTAGGCGGGTAGCCTTCATGAAGATAGGGGATGTTCACGCGCGGGTTGTCCGTGTCATAGGAGATCAAACGTAGGGTTTTATCTCCATCACGGGCATCGATAATTGCGCGACGCTGCACTTCAGCAATTTCCGGTATTTTTGTGAGTTTTTCGGCGTCTTCTTTGCTAAATTCGAGACCTTCGACAAGTAAATCCGGAATAGCATAATCATGAAAATACTCGTACGTACTTTCCTCAAAGTTTTCCGAGTTCGTCTTCAATGTCGAATAAAAACCAACCGCTACGCCAATGATCACAATTAACCCCAAGACAGAACTAATCTGATGGCGCATCTGGCGCAATGAATTCGCAATCGCTAAGAGCATTACCATTGCACCTCAAGAGCGCTCAAGGGATTGTCATTGTATTCTATTTGCGTAATTTCTCCGCTGGCTAACGTAATCACCATATCGCCAATTTTTGCGATGTCTTTATTGTGTGTAATTAAAATAACGGTTGTATCGGAATGCTCCCGCATTCGCTGCAAAACATCTAACACTTGCACACCTGTTTCAAAGTCAAGAGCACCAGTAGGTTCATCGCACAACAACACACGGGGCTGCTTTGCCAAGCCACGCGCAATCGCGACTCGCTGCTGCTCACCGCCTGATAATTGGCGCGGAAAATGTTTCATCCGATCGGATAACCCAACTGACGTTAATGCCTCAACCGCCACACTTCGAGGTAATTTCGCCATTGATGCGGCAACAGCCACGTTTTCCAACGAATTTAAGTTCGGTAGGAGGTTATAGGATTGGAACACAAAACCGACGGTTAAGCGTCTGAATTTTGTGAGTTGCTTCGACGAAAAGTGACTAATATCGTTGCCGCGAAAACAAATCTGCCCGGAAGTCGGCACATCCATCCCTCCCAGGAGGTTCAGGAACGTGCTTTTGCCTGATCCACTTGCACCGAGCACAACAATTATCTTTCGCTCAGGGATATCCACCGTCAGGTTTTTCAGCGCTTTGACCTGGGTCGGTTCCGCCCCGTAAATTTTCGAAACATTTTTCAGTGAATACAGCATGGTCCGTCCTGTATGCCGCAAACTTTCCGCGACGTCGATACGCAATGATGCCTGGTGACATACTAAGCCTACGCATATCGACGCCGCGGTAGCTTCACTTTTGCACAACAAAAGGCACCCCTAAAAAGAGGCGCCTTGAGTTGTAAACGAAGTTTTATTCGACGACCGAGTTAGCTCCTGCAGCATGGCCAAAGAGGTCCGGCAAGGTTGCGTCCCAAGCAGCACGCAACTCGTCGATACCAATCTCAAACTGATTTTCGATTCGAAGAGTGCTGTCGGTATTCGTTTCACCAAGTTTCACGCAAGGAATTCCCAGTTCAGCAGCTCGAGCTTCCAATGCAGCGCCGGATTGGGTTGCCACAAGCACACGTGATGCCGATTCCGAAAACAGCGCGGTAAATGCGTCTGTATGTACGCCCTCGATATTGACATTCGCACCAATATTCGAGGTCATGCACAGTTCGGCAAGGGCTTGCGCAAGACCACCTTCGGAGAGATCGTGAGCCGCGGTCACTACCCGCGGACCAGTGAAGAAGTCAGCCAACGCCATTTCATTCGAAAGCTTGACCGTAGGAGGCATGCCGCTGAGCCCAGCGCCCGAAACTTGCTGCCAAATCGAACCTCCGAACTCTTCTTCGGTCGCACCCAGCAAGTAGAGCTCTTCTGTCCCATCGACGGTGCCAAGATAGTGACCAATGCGCTGATGCACGTCCTCAAGAACGCCGAGAACACCAACCACCGGAGTCGGCAGAATCGGGGTGGAACTGGTCTGATTAAAGAAGGAAACGTTGCCGCCGGACACAGGAATCCCCAGTTCAACGCAGCCATCGGCAAGACCGTGGACAGCTTCGCGGAATTGCCACATCACGTCCGGGTCTTCCGGCGAACCGAAATTCAGGCAGTTGGTTACAGCTACCGGACGAGCACCCGTCACGGCGACATTGCGATAGGCCTCAGCCAAAGCAAGACGCGCACCCATGTTCGGATCAAGCTTGGTGTAGCGTCCCGATGCATCAGCGGAAACTGCCACGCCACGGCCGGTTTCTTCGTCGATACGAAGCACACCAGCATCGGCGTTTTGTGCGAGGACCGTATTGCCACGAACATAGCGATCGTATTGCTGGGTGATAAATGCCCGCGAGCAGAGCGCAGGAGATGCAACCATCTGCAAAAGTGTTGCACGCAAATCGCTTGCTTTTTCGACGCCCTGGAATTGCTGCAGTTCATCCTGCCACTCGGGGCGAGCAAAAGGACGTTCGTATACGGGACCTTGGTGCGCAATCGTGTGTGCTGGCGCTTCGACAACAACCTCGCCGCGGTGGGTAATCACCAAACGATCGTTATCGGTCACTTCACCAATTTCTGCGCAAGTCACATCCCAGTGATCGCAAATTTCTTTGAACTTTGCAACGTTCTCAGGGGTAACAATCGCACACATACGTTCCTGAGATTCGGAAGCAAGAATCTCTGCGGCAGTCATGTTTTCGGCACGCAATGGAACCATGTCGAGATTGACGGTCATGCCACCATCGCCAGCTGCAGCCAGTTCAGAAGTTGCACAAGACAGGCCAGCACCACCAAGGTCTTGAATACCCACAACCACGCCTGCTTTATAGAGGTCGAGGCAGCATTCAATTAATACTTTCTCGGCAAAAGGATCGCCCACCTGAACGGCAGGAAGTTTCCGCTCGGCACCCTCTTCAAACGTGTCGGATGCCAATACAGAAACGCCACCAATGCCATCGAGGCCCGTGCGGGAACCGAAGAGCATGACTTTATTGCCCAAGCCTGAAGCGAACGCGAGTTTGAGATCTTCAACTTTTAGCGTTCCTACGCACAGGGCATTCACCAGCGGGTTTCCGGCATAGGATTCGTCGAAAACAGTTTCGCCACCGATATTCGGAAGACCGAGGCAGTTGCCGTAGCCACCAATGCCATCCACCACGCCTGGCAGCACACGTTGAGTATCCGGCGCGTCGGCAGGACCGAATCGCAGCTGGTCCATCACGGCAATCGGACGGGCACCCATGGCCATAATGTCACGGACAATGCCACCAACACCTGTTGCCGCACCCTGATGCGGTTCCACGTAGGACGGATGGTTGTGCGATTCCACACGGAACGTCACAGCGTGACCATTGCCGATGTCCACCACACCGGCGTTTTCGCCAATACCAGCGAGGATCTTCTCCCCCATCTCCGGCGTCGTGGTCTCACCGAAGTAACGCAAATGCACTTTCGAAGATTTATACGAACAGTGCTCAGACCACATAACCGAATACATGGTCAATTCGGCGTGGGTAGGGCGGCGCCCCAGAATCTCCTTGATGCGGGCGTATTCATCGTCTTTAAGGCCGAGTTCGCGGTACGGTTGCGCGGCGTCGGGGTTGGCCTTCGCGGCGTCGACAGTGTCATTGAAAGAAGCACTCATTGCTTTGGTGACCTTCACAAACTCAGGCGGCGATGGAGCCGACAGCAGATAGGAACAATTCAAGCCCATCCAACGACGGGCCCGTCAGCGTTTCGACGGCGTGCTCAGGGTGCGGCATCAACCCCACAACGCGACCATTTTCCGAACATACGCCCGCAATGGAATTCATGGAACCATTGAAATTATTTGCGTATCGGAACACTACGCGACCTTCGTCTTCAAGCATTTTCAAGGTGTCAGCAGAGGCTTGAAAACGTCCCTCACCATGCTTCGACGGAATAAGTATCTGTTGGCCCTGGGTCAAAGTACTTGTCCAAGCAGTGTTGTTATTTTCCACCGTGAGATAGATGTCTTCGCAGTGGAAATGCAGGCCCTCGTTGCGGGTAAGCACACCTGGCAGAAGGCGGGCTTCGGTCAAGATCTGAAAGCCATTGCAGATACCAAGCACCGGCATACCTTTTCCTGCGGATTCGATCACAGACTCCATGACCGGCGCCAAGGCAGAAATAGCGCCGGAGCGCAAGTAATCGCCGTAGGAGAAGCCGCCAGGGATGACCACGGCGTCGACACCCTTGAGATCAGTATCGGCGTGCCACAGCGACACAGGTTCGGCGCCGGCGATGCGGACGGCGCGGATGGCGTCAACGTCGTCGAGCGTGCCGGGGAAGGTAATTACGCCTATCTTTGCGGTCACTCTGACACCTCAAAACCGACAACCTCAAAGTCCTCGATCACGGTGTTGGCCAGCAGAATTTCCGCAACCTTTTCAAGGTCTTCCTTAGTTACTGAGTCTTCAACCTCAAGTTCGAATCGCTTCCCCTGGCGAACATCCAACACCCCCTCAACACCAATTCGACCCAAGGCACGGACTACCGCCTGCCCCTGAGGATCCAAAATCTCTGCCTTCGGCATCACATTGACAACAACACGGGCCACAACAATTCCCTTACTCACGGTAGGTAGGTGTGCTGTCCTGCACCAGAAAACGCGATTCCCAACGCAGGACTCGAACACGCACAGCATACCGAGAAAACCATCGAATCCGCATATCCAAAGCAATCAATCAATCGATCTATTGTTTGAAAAAGTCGCACGCTCCGACAGTCCTACCGTCTATACCGGTAGATGGTCCTCGATCAGGTCAATGATTTCATCGTCCTCAGGGTCGGTGCGAGGGTCGAAGCGACCAAGCACTTCACCAGTATCTGAAACGACAAACTTTTCGAAATTCCAGGAAATATCTGCGCCGCCCGTTGCCTCTTTCAAGTATTGAAATAGCGGATGTGCCTGATCACCATTTACATCGGCTTTGGCGAGCAGCGGGAATGTCACACCATAATTCACCTGACAGAAATCGCTGATTTGTTCGGCCGTGCCAGGTTCCTGGGCGCCGAATTGATTACACGGCATGCCAAGCACGAAAAATCCTCGCATTGCGTATTCATCAAACAGGCGTTGCAGCCCTTCATATTGACCCGTGAGACCGCATTCACTTGCAGTATTCACAATCAACAAGACGTGGCCCGCCCAATCACCTAGCGTTGCTTCTCGACCATCAAGCGTGGTCACCGGAATGTCGTAGAATTTCATAGTGTTTAGCGTAGGCGTTCCTGGTGCACGGCGTCTTCCAACGGACGCCGGTTCCGCCAGCCAAACCGTTCAAGATCGGGTATTTGTTCTAGATGCGTTACTGGGCCGACGCACAACCATGCGATTGGCCGCTGCGGCGCCTTGCAACCAATAAACTCCGAAAGAAAATCTTCTTCATAGAAACTCACCCACCCCATCCCGAGACCCTCCGCAGTCGCAGCTAACCACATGTTTTGAATGGCTAAGACGGCACTCATGAGGCCAGTTTCATCGATTGTTCGCCGCCCCAGGATGTGGGGTCCGCCCCGCTCAGGATTGTAAGTCACCACAATGCCCGTGCCCGATTCGCAAATTCCTTCCACCTTAATGGGGTTAAAGATTGTCTTGCGATCCTCGGGCAGACTATCCGAAAATTCTTTCCTACACCCCGCCACATGCGAGGCAAACTCGGCGAGGCGCTCGGGCTGCTGCACAATCACAAAATCCCACGGCTGGGAATTCCCCACCGAAGGCGCGGCATGCCCCGCGCTGAGAATACGTTCTAATTGCTCCTCGCCTACCAGCTCGCCAGTAAATTCTGCTCGAACATCTCGGCGACGCGCAATCGCCTCATACACATCGATCATATTCCCAGCATAGGGGCATCGTCGCCACCGAGTGTCAGTTCGACATCACCGTCTTTTTCTCCTCCACATCGGCATCCTCCGAAGGCTTCTCCTCGCTTGTTTCTTCGGATTGCGTATCGACGTCCTGCTCCTCGGCGGCGTCATTAGGCTCGGCGTTGTCAGGCTCAGCGCTGTCGGACTCGACATTTTCAGGCTCGCCCTGGTCCTCGGCATCACCCTCAGCCCCAGCGAACTCAGATTCGAATTCAGGTTCATCTGTGAGCGGAATCTCGGCGATTGGCGTGAAATACGAAAGTCCCGTGTCTGATTCCCTGCCAACCACAACGATGTGTTCATTGCCCACATCTTGACCAGCGTTCACCAAATCGGGGCTGCGTGTCGCCACAATCGTTTGAATCCCCTGCAGCATGGCCAAAAAGAGATCGCTGTGCTGCGGATGAAGAAAATGCTCCGGCGTATCAATAAGCAGCGTTTTCCCACTCAGTTGGGCGGTAGCGAGGGCGAGCTCTCCGAGGAAACCATCGCTCAGATGCCGGGCCGGAGTACCTACAAATTGGCCTTGAAATTGTTCATTGAGCACCATCATGACGTCACCGAGATCAGTGGTGGCGACCCCCAGGGACCGCGCCGTGGGACCCCCAAGAGCGCAGGCAATAGTTTCAATCCGCGCACACGACTCTGGATCCGTGCTGGCCAGCTGATACAACACACCAGAGAGGTTCGAGGCGTCGCATTCCAGGACATCACCAACAGGGCTAAATTCCCGCATACGCTCGGGGTGTGGCACAAATTCAGTTATCGACCGCAAGGTTTGTGAAAGTTCATCAATCGCCCAATCTTCATCAACAGGCAAGCCTGCGAGTTTAAATAGCGCAGAATGACGCCCATCAAACGAGAGTTCGGCTAAGTTCAGGGATTCCCCCTCCCCCATGCCCAGTACTTCTTCGGTAATACGTAACTGAGGGCGAACCTCCACCGTGATGTCATAAGTTAGGTTGCCAACGCTACAGCCGATGCGGAATTCATCCTTGCCCCACGGAGCACATTCTAAGTTCTCGACAACGGACTCAATTGGCCAGCCAGCAGCCAATCTTCCTAAGGTCCGCAGCGCTAGTAGCGCATTGGTTTTCCCAACGTGATGAGGTCCCACCAACAAAGCTGCAGCCCCTAGATCTAGGGCCTGCTCGTGGAATGTCATCCACTGGGTTAATCGCAGGTGAGTAATCATAAGCGCCACGGTAGCAAAAAGAACAAAGTGCTTATCGCACAAATTGTGCACGATCTTTCAGTTTTCCGGTGCACAACCTGAGGAACATGACCTCTCCAGACCCCGCCACGTCGAACTATTGTACGCACGATCAATTGCCCACTCTCCCCTTGTCACGAACGAAAAAGCCCCCTCAAACAGGGGCATATATCTGCGAATAAGAAGGCTCAATACATCACTTACGTAACCCTTATCACTTTTTTATAAGCGTGGGCGCGCCATGCCTGCCGCAACCGGGGGTAACGGCGGGCACGACGTCGAAACGCAGGACCTACGCCTTCACAACAGCTGTCTCCTGGAAACGCTGCGTATGGCTCTCTGTGCGCGCGGTTTCTTTGGATACGAAAATAGCCAGCGAACTAATTGCAAACAGTACGGTTGCATACACTGCTACCGGGAACAGGCCGGTCTCCGGCGTTACCAGACGGTTCGCAATTAGCGGTGCGGTACCCGCACCTAAAATCGATGCCATCTGGAAGGTCATGCCAGCGCCAGTATAGCGATGCGCAGCATCGAACTTCTCCGACAAGAATGCACCAATCGGACCATATTGCGCTGGCTGCACCACAGCCACCATGAAGATCAGCGCCGGCCATACCTTGGCGGGATCGCCAGTTTCGATCATGTTAATTACAAACCACAAACCAGCGACCGAAACCACACCACCCGCGATCATGACGCGACGGCGGCCGAACTTATCGGAGAGCCAGGCCAAAAACGGCATAAAGAAAATGGCAATGACCGAACCGATCGTGACCATCATGAGGCCATCAGCGCTGGAAATTGGATTCGCTGATTCTTTGGTTGAAGCAACAATATAGGGCACCATGAAGGAGGTTTGCAGCCCTTGAATAAACAGGCCTGCCATGCCAGCCAACGAACCCGTAACCAAATCTTTTGGCGAATGCTTCAGCATTTTGATGAGCGGCACGCCTGTATGCACTTCGCCACGCTTACGGGCTTCCTCAAACTCCGGAGATTCAGTCACGCGCGAACGTAGATACAGTCCGAATACTACGATGCCAGCAGAGAAGAGGAAGGGTACGCGCCAACCCCAGTCGGTAAGGAAATACTGCTCCGGGTTAGCAAAATTATCGCCGGAAATTGTGGAGAAGATCGAAAGTACGAGCGTGGACAGGACTGCACCTGCCGGACCTCCGGCAATAGCCAATGATGCACCGAATCCTTTTTTGCCTTCTTCCGAATGTTCCATCGCCATCAAGGTGGCACCGGCCCATTCGCCGCCCACTGCGATTCCTTGAACTGTGCGCAAAATAACCAACAAGATCGGAGCAGCAATGCCAATCGTATTTGCGGAAGGCATGAGCCCAATTGCTACGGAAACAATGCCCATAGTGAGCAAAGTAATAACCAAAACATTTTTGCGGCCATATTTATCGCCGAAATGCCCAAAAGCCATTGATCCAAGCGGACGGGAAATATACCCAATCAGCAGAATTACAAACGACAACGTGGTACCCATTGCCGGGCTAAGGTTTCCGAAAAAGAGTTGCGGGAAGACCAAGCCCGCAGCCGCAGCATAGAGCAAGAAATCGTAGTATTCGACGGTGCTTCCCAAGAAGCTGGACAACACTGCGCGTCGACGCTCAGCGGCATCGACCGTCCTTCTCGCAGGTGGCGACGTCGCGGCGCCTTCGTCTGGCAGATTTGTTACTGAGGTCATCGTGACAAAGTTCCTTAAACTTTTGGCGTTAAATCTGTCTCGCGAACCTACGTTAGTCACTTCACACTATGATGAAAATCACTGTTCCGAAGGCTGGAACACCCTTGAAATAAGTAATAGTTACCATGCAAAAAGGACCCATTCTGCTAAACAAAGAGCACGAATGGGTCCTGGAAAAATTGACGTATTACTTACTTCTTTTGTGGTGGCACCGTATACGTGGTGACCACTTTGGCAAGCACGGCGTCGTCAAGCGAAGATCGAATGGTTGTATCGGTGACAATCACGGTACGTCCTGCGCGCACAACAGTGGCCGTCGCAATCGCATCGCCTTCACGTTTATTCGCAACCACATTCACCGATGAACTCACCGCAAGCGGAAATACCCCCTTGGGGACCTGCTGCATGGCAAGCCAAGTTCCGCAAATATCAGCGAGCCCAAACAGCGCCGGAGCGGAAAACATACCCGCAGGCTGCGTAATCTCCTTGTGCAGCGGCATCCCAAGTTTGACCTCATCCACAGAACCGGAAATCGGATATAACTTGAGCGTTATAGCCACATCATCTACGCGGGAATAGAAATCGTCCCACTGTTCGATAAAATTCACGTCAACTCCACTTCTTCTGTGTCTTTATCGGTGACCCATGTCGGCTCATTCACCATGAGGGATACCTCCTTGCCGTCGCGCAATTGCACGTCAAGCACGTAGCGGAAGCCCGCGTCCTCGCACGTTGAGATCGCCGGAATATCACCCTCTGGGACCGCCACGATAATCCGGCGGCACTGTGGGTATTCGGAATAAATCGCCGCCGTATCCCGCTGCAATTCCTCAACGGAACCGAATGTCAGTTCCATATCGTGCTCACCGAACGGATATGTATGACGCAGCGGTGACGCTGTTACTGGCATGTAGCTCATTGTTCCTCCGCTTCCACAACCGAACGGACATGCTGACGGATCGCAATCTTATCGATCTTGCCTGCGGAATTACGCGCAATCTCATCCACGATAATGAGCTTCTTTGGCAGCTTGTAGCGGGCCAAATGTCGTTCGCAATGTTCGCGCAATTCGTCGAGCGTAATTTCGACGCCGGGATCGAGCTGCACCACAGAAACAACGCTTTCGCCCCATTTCTCATCAGGTAGGCCAACTACTGCATTACCGCGAACACCGTCCATTTCCGCAACCACACGTTCAACCTCGGCGGGGTACACATTTTCCCCGCCGGTGATGATCATGTCCTTCAGGCGATCCACGATGTAGTAGTAACCGTCCTCATCGCGGTGGCCGAGGTCACCGGAGTGGAACCAGCCCGCAGTATATGCCTTTTGGGTGATTTCCGGATTGTTCCAATAGCCTGTAGCCACGTTCGGCCCACGAACCCAAAACTCACCAGTCTTGCCAGCTTCTCGAACTTCTTCGCCGGTATCAGGATCAACCAAACGAACTTGCGTATAAGGCATTGGAATTCCGCAAGAACCGGCCTTTGCCTCGGTCATACTCGGCGGCAAATACGTGGCAAATGGAGCGGTTTCCGTAAGACCCCAAGCCTGCTGCACATTCACGCCTTTTTCCAGGTAGCGGCGGATAAGTACCGGCGGAACCGGCGCCCCTGCACAAATTGTGGCGCGCATTGAATCCAGTTTTGCTTGCTTGAAATTCGGGTGCGCATACATTGCTTCAAGTTGTGCCGGAACTAAGAATGATGATCCAACATCGTATTTCTCAATATCGCGCAATACTACCGCTGGGTCGAAATGCCGGTGAATGAGCACAGTGTTGCCTCGGACCAAAGCCCGAATAGCAAATGAGTTCAACGCTCCCACATGGAACAAAGGTGCGCTTGCCAGGGTGACGTCACCGGGGCGAGTATCCACCATGGTGTCAACGTTCACAGAATTCCACCAAAGATTGCCGAATGTGAGCTGAGCACCCTTTGGCATTCCCGTGGTACCGGAAGTAAAGAGCAATAATGCCAGGTCATTCATGGTCATTGGCCGGGGCTTGGTGAGGTTCTGCGCACCACCAGCGACCACCTTTGAAGATGTCTGCCAGTAGAGCGGAATCCTTCCTTCCACTTCGGCGTGTGGATCATCGTCGATGATGATCACGTGGTGCCGCTCAATACCGTAAATATGTTTCGCCATTGGCAAATGCGTGCCTTCAACAACAACTGTATGAGGCGTGCCCTGCATAAGTAATTGCGAAACTTCGGCCTCGGAAAGCCGGAAATTGAACGGCATAAAGGTTGCGCCGAGCCACCATGCGGCCAGCATGGTGTAAATAAAGGATTTCGAGTTCATCCCTAAATAGGCAACTCGATCTCCTTGCCGTACACCTGCCTCATCGAGGTGCGCAGCCCATGCCTTGATAGTGTTGCTGAGCTCTTCATACGTAATTTCATCGCCTTCATAAATAAGCGCTAGGTGCTGAGGCTGATACGAAGAATGGCGCACAACTTGGGTGCATGGATTGATATCAATCGTATCTGGATTATGGTTTACTCCAGTAATAATCACAGTTCATCTCCTCCTGCTGCACTTTGAAATCCACGGGCAGCGATGCCACCGTCGACATTGATAATTGCGCCCGTGATATTCCCGGCTTCTTTTGCCGACGCAAGCATCACGTACGGCCCAGTAAATGTCGCCGGATCAGTAGGAATATCGTGTAATGGGATATAGGGATTGCTTTTCGAGGGCCGCCGATCCAAGGTGTCCTGGAAACTCCGTGTTTCCAAACCCAACGCCGAAGGTCCCCGAAGATCTGTTCGCATGCCTCCGACCGCAACTCCGTTCACGCGGACCTTGGGTGCTAATTCATATGCGAACTGCAACATCAGGCCGCGATCGGCGAATTTGCTGGCGGTGTATACCGGCCCGCCGCCTGCGGCGTAAAACGCCGCATTGGACAGCGTCATAATGATCGACCCACGGGTTTTAATGAGTTCCCGCCAGGTGGCTTCCACGGTGAGCAAATAGCCTTTGACATTAATGGCAAAGAGTTCATCGAACATTTGGGAGAGCTCTTCGCCGGAATGCCTGGTCACTGACCGGTTATAATCCCAAATCCCGGCGTTTGGAATCACAACGTCCAATTGCCCAAACGCATCTATCGTGGCTTTCGTCGCCTCATGCAATTGAACACTTTGGCGAACATCTGCTCCGAGCGCCACTGCCCGCCCGGACGGCAATTCATCGACGACACACTGTGCCCTGTCTTTATCGACGTCCACCACCGCAACGTTTGCACCTTCAGCAACGAACCTCTTGGCAAGGGCCGCACCAAGGCCAGATCCCGCGCCGGTAATGAATGCCGTTGTTCCTGTGAGCATGATCGACCGCCCTAAAAGAATGTGGAAATATTTTTTGAAGGCAGCACATTGATGTCCAAAAGGATGCGGCGATCAAAAATCTTCCACCCAGAGTCAGTGTTGCGCAGCAGATCCGTGCGGGTACCTGCGAAAATATCCCGCTCGTGCTCAAGACGCGTCCGCCACACGAGGAAGTTTGTTCGAACTTCAATGACTTTTTCGCCATCAAGTTCGCCATGCTTTGCGGTGAGGTTGGTAATCAGATGACGGGTGCGAGAAGGCGGGTCTTCGGCCCACGCCATGCCCGAGTCGAACCGCCGGATACGCCACGCAAGGGATTCTTTTGTTTCGTCATAGTACGCAGTGTCATCCGGCCCAGCGATCGCTAATGCTTGTTGACGCCGCAGGCGGTTTGTACGCGTCGGCGCCCAGTAATACAGGTCATCGGCGAAGTGTTCTAACCAGTCAACATAGCGCCCTTCGTCGAGCAGGGCGGCTTCGTCGTAGTACCAGTTTTGGAGTTCGTAGTACAGCTGTTGGTCTACCCGTTCCCCCAGCTGAATGCCTTCTTTGGAGAGATAGTCTGTCATTGTTGCATTCCTAACGTGCGAGCTTTTTAAGGTTGACTTTTGGATCGCGCAATTGCGCTGGGTCGACAACAATCCGCCGGTCGATGATCCGGCGTGCGGCACGTACCGCCATGCCGTTGTCGATGGCCGCGCAACCAGCCAGGGTGTTGTCGGGACGCACCCGGAACGCAACTTGAGGTTCGCCGTCTGCTCCTGGCCGGAGCACTGTTTCGCCCTCGTCTGTCATAGAGCCCACGGCTTCGACGTGGACTCCGTATCGGTCGGTCCAGAACCATGTCGCACCATGCTCCGGCAACGACTCTCCACAAATCGAAGCCGCCGCAGTTTGCGCTTCAAAGACTGCGGATTCCCAATGTTCGTGGCGTCGGTGCAATGTGCCATCTTCGTTGCGGATTCGTGCACAGTCACCGATGGCCCAAACGCCATCCATGCTGGTGCGTTGCGCATGGTCTACGAGCACACCGCCGTCGCAATCCAGTTCGGCACTACGCGCGAGACGCTCTTCTGGCACGATGCCCACGGCCATCAAGACGTAGTCTGCGTTGAGTGTGTCATGCCCATCAATACCGACGGCATACCCTTGATCTGTCTTTTCAATCCCGGTGGTTAATCCAGTGATTGTTGCCACTCCATGCGCGGCATGAAGTTCGTGAAGACGCCGCGCCAGTTGCTCACCGAGCGCCGGCACCAGGGCGACTGGCGCGGGGTCGATAAGCGTCACCTCAGCCCCAAGTTCGCGAGCCGAGGATGCCACCTCAGCCCCGATCAGCCCTGCACCAATGATCGCCAAGTGCACGCCTGGACGCAGTGCCTTCCGAAGTTTTTCTGCGTCTTCCACCGTGCGCAGGACCAGCAGCGAAGGGTCATCAAACCCGGGCAGGTTCCGCGGGAGGCCACCGGTTGCCAGCACCAAATTGTCAAAACTCCGTGTGGTGCCGTCTTCCATGACCAGCTCACGCTTGTCACGATCAATACGGCCCACGCGGTTGCGTTCTACCTGCACGTTGTGTTCGTCGTACCAACTGCGTGGCGCGAGTAAGAGCTGCTCGGCGTTTTTCTCACCCGTGAGGATTTCTTTGGAAAGCGGTGGCCGATCGTACGGGAGTCCGAGTGGATCAATGATCGTGATGTCCTCGGCATATCCGCGCGACCGCAATTCGCTTGCCAGTGTGAAGCCACCAATACCGCCGCCAATAATTGTTGTAGATCCCATTGCACCGACCTCGCTTTACGCCGAAGTTCCGGTGTAGAGCCAGACCTCATCGCCGCGGACTTCTACCTTGTGTGTTTGGGTGTCTTCTACTGCTGGCATGCTCAGCACCTTGCCGGTCCGCAGGCAGAATTTGCCGGAGTGCAATGGGCACTCAACTTCGGCGCCTTCCACCCAGCCTTCGGCGAGGGAGGCATTGCCGTGGGTGCACACGTCGTCGAGCGCATAGAATTCGTCGTCTTCCGTGCGGAACAGCGCGATCGGCGCCTCCATTCCGGTGACGTCGGGTTCGATAACGGTGCCTTCTTCCGGCTCGAAATCGTCGATGACTCCGATTTTGATGGCCTCACTCATGATTTCTCTCCTCGGGTTTCGTGCCATGCGGGGGTGGACATCAGTTCGCGCCAGCGGCGGTATACGCCCCGGCCGGCGGCGTCGGAATACAGGCCAGATGTGGTTCCGGGATAGTCGTCGCGTTGCGTCTCGGTGCCCATGCCCATCTGGTAGTTCAGCGCCGTATTGCCAACCATGAACGCGTGTGCGTTGGCCTGGCATTCGGACCAGTTTTCGCCGTCGTCCTGCTCGAAGATGCCGGACGGACCGAAAGTGCGCAGGTTGTAAAGGCGTTGGGCGCGGCGGACTTCTTCCGGCATGGACTTATCCAGCACGGTCCAGGACCAAACTTCCATCTTGTTCGGGCCCTTCGGATGCCATACGCGAATGGACCCATTCACAGGCAGATATGAGAAGTTCGGGAATACTGTCGCATGCCCGTTGGTGAGCGGACCCATCACTTGTTCAGGTGAGAGCCGTTCGCGTAGGAACTCGTAGTCGTAGTATTCGTGGACGGGCTGGGCGTCGAAACGGTTGCGCGGGTGGACTGGGAAACCCGCGCCGTTGCCGTGGTCGTCGGTGTACTGCACGCCGGTACGCATGGCGATTTCTTTCTTCGGCCCCTTGCCCGACGGCGACAGCACCATCAGCGCCGACGCATGCGACATGTTCACGTGATACCAGTCGGTGGCGAACTGTTCTGCGGCGAGCTTCCAGTTGCCCTCAAGCACCCACTTTGCGACGCCGCCGACAACGCACGTCCCTTCCGGGTCGCGGTCCATAAATGCGTCGATGTACCACTTCATGTCGCCGAGTGCCGTCTCAAGTGGCTCGGCGTCGGCATCCCAGTTAGCAAAAATGAGGCCCTTGTAGGACTCCACGCGGGGTGCGCTCACCAAACCCCAGTCGGCGGGGTTAAAGTCGCTCGAATACGCTTCCTGTGCCGGGACGTCGATCAGTTTGCCATCCAGGTCATATGCCCACCCGTGGTAGGTGCAGATGAAGTTTTTGGTGGCCCCTTGGTCTGCACGGCACACGCGCGCACCGCGGTGACGGCAATTGTTTAAAAGCACCCGCACTTCGCGTTTTTTATTGAGCACGGCGATGACGGGATCTTCGCCCATGTAGGTTTGGAAAAAGTCACCGGGGCGCTTGAATTGGTCGGCGTGGGCGATAAACAACCAGCTGGTTGCGAAGATCCTCCGCATCTCCTGGTTGTACACACTTTGGTCTGAAAAAATCCGGCGGTCGACCAATCCACCATCAGGATCGACCATGCCGCTGACATCGAGGTTTACGTCTAAGCCTTCAGGGCGGGTCAGTCCGCCCCTTGGCATTGGGTTGTCAGGTGTACACACGTTGTTCTCCTAAGAGTGCCGCGGGACTGCGCGGCGAATCTGCTGTCCGACTCACACTGTCGTAGCCCAACTGTGCCCTGAAACACATGAGGTGTTCTAGTTCACGTTCCGCACAACGGAACAGCAAAACAGCGTTTGCATCGTGCTTATCGACGCCTCGTGCGCCAACGCATTCGAACTCGCACAGGCTGGCTCCACTACATGCGCGTAAAAACCAAGGTCAGCAGCCTGGCGGACACATGCCTCCACCGAGGCATTCGTAGCTACGCCCGCAACATAGACATCGGTGACACCGCGATCGCGCAATACCTCTTCAAGCTCCGAATCCGTGAATGGTCCTGGCCGAGTGTGGGTCACTACGATGTCGCCTAGCGCTTGCGCCAACACCAACTCCGCCCCGGGAGTCCCCTCCCGAAGGCAACCCGCTTCCTGAGCCGCTTGCAGCAGTGGCATGTTCGCCTGATAGTCCCCCGAAAATGCGATCCGCAGCCACACGACCAATCCGCCAAGCTCGCGCATCGTGTCCGCGGTGTCCGTGATCGCCTCGAGCACTCCCCGCCGCGCGATCTCCGGTGCGAACATTTTCCCAAAAGGCGCATCCTCGTTCACAATGTCTCGCTGAATATGAACAATCAAGAGGGCTTTCATGGACTTTTCCTTTCGTTTTACCCTAATTTGGGGTTTACCTGGTTGTGCCAGATTTCCATTTCACCCGAATGCGATTCGCATTTTGTTCCGCTAGGCGGAACACTACGTATTAATGCCATTGTGTTCTAGCGCACAATGACTCCAACCAGCCCGCTAGGAAAGAGCCCATGATTACCCAGAAAACTTCAGATACCCGCAGTTCCGTCGATAAAGCGTTTAGTCTTCTGCGCAGTTTCAGCGATCATGATGCTGCCGGTGTTGGTGTCAGCGAACTCGCGCGCCGCGCCGATATGTCCAAGTCCACCGCTCACCGCTTATTGGCCACACTCGTAGCCAATGGGGCGGTCGAACGTTCCGGCGATGTATACCGGCTTGGCCCCCTATGCTTCGAATTAACAAGCGAAAAAGGCACCCGCATTCACGATATGATCAGCGAAGTCCTCACCCCATTCCTCGCTGTCCTTTTCGAACGCACCCGCCAAACGGTCCACCTCGCCACGCTGCAAGGCAATGAGGTCGTATACATTAACAAGCTCTTCTCCGCTCGTCGCATTGCCAGCCCATCCCGCATCGGCGGACGCGCTCCCGCCTACTGCACGGGCGTCGGCAAAGCCATGCTTGCCTGGGACGAAGTCCGCACAGAATCCACCATTACCGCAGGTCTGCACCGGTGGACCCCGTACACAATCACCGACCCAGACGAGATCCGCGAAGAACTCGCCCAGATCCGCAAAGAAGGCATTGCCTACGATCGGCAGGAAATCACCCTTGGCCTGAGCTGCATCGCGGCCCCTATTTTCGGCCGGAACAATACCCCCATTGCAGCAATGTCCGTGTCCGGATCCTCAACACAATTCAAACCCCAAGAACACATCATCGCACTCAAACGCATCTGCGCCGCCGCTGGCCGGGCGGCCCTGGAACATCAGCGGAATGCGGAACACACCGCTTAGATCACACAATGCAACGACCTAGCCACGAATCTTTGTGCTAGGTCGTTGTCTTGTGCGGTCTGGAGGTTTTAGCCTTTGAGCGCCACCGCGACGTCGATAATCATGTCTTCCTGACCACCAACATATCCGCGCCGACCAACTTCGGCGAGAATGTCGGACGTAGGCACACCGTAGCGCGCAGCAGCACGTTCCGCGTGTAAGAGGAAGGAGTTATACACGCCCATCTGCCCCTGGATAATGGAGCCTCGATCCATCATCGGAAGACGCGAAACCATCGGCTTCAGCACATCCTCTGCGGCAGCAAGAATGCCGTCAAGATCGACACCATGTTTGATATCGAGCCTATCGAATGCAACTGCGAGGACCTCGGTAGGCGAATTGCCCGCGCCCGCGCCGAGCCCAGCCAGCGAACCATCAATTTGCGTTGCCCCAGCCCGCACCGCGAGCACGGAGTTCGTCACGCCAAAGGAAAGGTTCTGGTGCCCATGGAAACCCACCTGCGCCTCGTCGCCGATTTCATCGACGAGCGCACGAACCCGATCGGCAGCTTCCTCCATAATGAGCGAACCGGCAGAATCAACAACGAACACGCATTCGCATCCAGCATCGACCATCACCCGGGCCTGTTTAGCCAATTGCTCAGGCGAAATCCTGTGCGAAAGCATGAGGAAACCGCCGGTTTCCATGCCAAGTTCACGCGCAGCTTCGAAATGCCGGATGGAGATATCGGCCTCCGTGCAGTGTGTGGCAATGCGTACCATCGCGGCGCCGCGGGCGTGGGCCTCTTTAATATCGGCCACCGTGCCCAAACCCGGCAATAGTAAGCAAGCGATTTTCGCAAACTTGGCCTCATCCACAGCGGCTGAGATTAGATCAAGATCGGGCACTTTGGAGAAGCCATAGTTAAAGGAGGAACCGCCAAGACCATCACCGTGTGTGACCTCGATCATTTCGACCATTGCATCATCGAGCGCCCGCACAACTTGGCGTACCTGCGCCTCCGTATATTGATGGCGCACCGCATGGGAGCCATCACGCAAGGTTGTGTCATTGAGGCGAATCTTTGTCATTTATTTTCCCTCCTCCAGCAATTCCACATAACGATCTGCCGTCGCCACGGCCGCCGCGGTAATAATGTCCAAGTTGCCCGCGTATTCAGGCAGGTAATCGGCGGCGCCGCGAACCTCAATGAGCACTGTGACCCGGCCCCAACCGTTCCACTCCGGACGGGCGTAATCGAACTGAGGTTCGGCGGTGAGATGATAGCCATGGACATACCCCTGCACAGTCTCGACCATCTGCGCAATCGACTGACGAACCCGATCTTGCAGTTCACCTGGTTCGGCTGCCTCCGGCGGCAACGAACAATACACGGTGTTCCGCATCATCATCGGCGGTTCCACAGGGTTTAGAATCAGGATCGCCTTGCCGCGTTTCGCGCCGCCCACTTTTTCGAGGGCGCGGGCGGTGGTTTCCATGAATTCGTCAATATTTGCGCGTGTACCTGGGCCCGCTGATTTCGAGGCAATCGACGCCACGATCTCCGCATACTCAACATCCACCACGCGGCTCACGGCAGCAACAATCGGCGTGGTCGCTTGCCCACCGCACGTGATCATATTCACGTTGTCCACTGTCTTCAGCGCATCCAAGTTCACCGAAGGACAGAAGTAAGGGCCAACTGCCGCAGGCGTTAAGTCGATGGCGCGAATGCCAGCCTCACGGTACTTAGGTGCATTCGCCTTGTGCGCATAGGCTGACGTCGCCTCGAATACGAGGTCGGGTTTGACGTCCTGCTCCAAGAGCCAATCGACGCCGCCCGCTGAGGCTGTGACGCCAAGTTTCTCTGCGCGGGCCAACCCGTCCGAAGCTGGATCGACCCCGATCATGTAAATGGGTTCTACGTGGCGGGAATTTTTCCGCAGTTTCATAAGCAGGTCGGTGCCAATATTGCCTGGTCCAACGACTGCCGCGGTGTATTTTTTCATGGGTGAATTCCTTGAGTTATTCAAACGTTGCCGTCAATGTGCCAAGCGGACCATAATCCACGGTGACGGTGTCTCCAGCCGTCACGGGTGCAGCGCCGCAGAAGCTACCGGTCAGCACGAGGTCACCGCGCTTCAGCGTCACCCCTTGCTCGGCGAGGGTGCGCACCAACCACACCAGGGGGTTGAGTGGGTGCCCCATTACAGCTTCCCCACTACCTTCACCCTTAGCGACGTCGTTAATGGCCATCAATGCGGTCACCTTGGGTAGGTCCGCAACCGCCACCGAAACCGGACGTTGTGCCACAACCACCGCGCCGCATGATGCGTTATCTGCGATGGTGTCCACGAGGCGAATATCCCAATCCCGAACCCGAGAATCGATCACTTCAGCAGCGAGATACACACCTTCGATCGCGGAAGCAACCGTTTCAAAATCCGCATCTACAGGCAGGTCCGCTGCCAACCGAAACCCCAACTCAGGTTCGATCTTGGGCGCGATAAACCGCGAAACTTCAATTGTGTCGCCGTCCACGAACACCATCTGGTCCGTAAAAAACCCAAAATCAGGACTATCGACGCCGAGCTGCTTCTGCATTGCTAACGAGGTCAGGCCGATCTTTCGCCCCACAACGTTATGGCCGGTTGCAATGAAAGCTTGCTCCTGCACACTCTGAATCCGATACGCCCCAGAAACATCCAAACCCGGGATCGTCATTCTCGGCGGTTCGATGGGCTCCCGAGTTTCATATGCCTTAAAAAGCTCGTCCGCTACAGAGAGTTCGTCTGTTACAGAGAGTTCGTGCGCTGCTGGCCGGATCTCCTGGCTCATGCCTGTTCCTCAGCCATCATGATCCCGAACCCAGCGATGAATTCCTTGATCGCACGATAGTACTCATAGGTCACAGCAAAACCACCGGTAGCAGCATGCATAGCCGAAAACGCCGCCACCCAACTCCGCACCTCATGTGACGAATGACCAGCCTGAACGTCCATCTCATCAGCCGTATACGAATCGAATCGCTCCGGCTCGTTCGACGCACAATCCACCATAAACTGCCGGTCCCACGTCGGATTCAAATCCTGGATCTCCGCCTCCCCGCGAGCAAACGCCTGCGCCGTTTGAATCACACGTTCCTGCCGCGCCTGCCGCGCTTCCTCCGTGGGATTACGACCATGAAGCAGGAGCTTTCGCTGCTCCTCCGTCGCCGTCACCCACTGCGGGACAGGTGGATCATGGCTCAAACCACCAGAAGCAATCAACAGAATCTTCTCGCCATTTTCATGGCGTTTCCGCAGGAACTCGCCGACCGCTTGCCCCATTTTCCGCACCCGCCCCATCGGAACAAACGGCCTGGCCAAACCATTCACATAGATCGGGACCACTGGTTTTGCCGCGATATCACCATACAGAATCTCCATCGGCTGCACAGCGCCATGGTCCAATTCCATCCGACGAGAAATCGCAATATCAATTCCATTATCGAGGACAAACTGCGCTAATTCCTCGCTGATCTCCGTTGGAACATCCAAAGGACCTTCCTGCGAATCATAATCACCAACGCCAAGGGCCTCATACCCAACGCAATACGGAGGCATCAAATCATAGAAAAACCCGTTGTAATGGTCCGGAGAGAACGTGACAATCAGATCCGGATTGAACTCCAGAACAATCTGCTTGACATGCTCAAATGCCGCTTCCAATTCCTGCACCACATCCGCGCCAGGATCATTAATATGCAGCAGCGGGCTGTGCGACATCGCAAGCAGTTTAATCATTGTGACCCTCCAGCAAGAACTCTAAATGCAACTTGTTAAATGTCTCAGCATCCTCGTATTGCGGCCAGTGACCACAATTTTCCATAACCGCGAGACGCCCATTTGGAATTAACTCAGAAATCCGGCGGCCTTCGTCTACAGGGCCTGAAGGATCCTTTGTTGTCCAAAGCACTAGCGCTGGCGCTTGAATTGCGCGCAAATCATCATCGGAAAGCATGTTGCGCTTGCGGATTTCCATATTCTGGAGGGCCATATTCATTTCGCAGGCTTTCTTCCAGTCTGGTTGTTCGAAAATCCGCTGACGCGTGCGAATTAAATCAGGAGTAACCATCGTGGGATCCGCCATCAACCACTCCAGGCGAGCCTGCACACGCTCCCAACTCGGATCATCGGCGGCAGCCATCGACAACGTATAAAGGCGCTCCATAACCTGCGGATTCGCCATGGTTCCGCCCATAGTATTCAGAACAATCCGCTCCACCCGTTCCGGATGAAGCTGCGCCAGACGCGCTGTTGTCCAACCGCCCAGGGACTCCCCGGAGAAATACGCTTTCTCCACTCCGAGGTGATCCATAACCGCCAGAACTTGCGAAATATAGTGCTTAATTTCTAACGGATGATCCGGCTTCGAGCTATACCCATGCCCAATAAAATCAATGGCATACACATTGAAATGCTCCGCATGCGCCTGCAAATTCCGGACATAAGCCTCAGCGTGGCCAGTAATTCCATGGAGCAAAAACAGTGTCGGCTTATCGGGTGAACCCGCGTGAAGATAACGAGTCCGATATCCGCCCGCCTCGATATAGCCCTGACTGAATTCAACCTCAGCGAGGTCATCCCAAACACTCGTATAATTCATACTTTCTCCGATCAAAGCACAATTCAGCGACACCGTTAGTGATGTGCCACACACTCAGTGATCGTAGGAGCAAGCCGACTAGAAGAATAGGAGTGTTCCACCTATTGGAACAACACCAAGAATCGGCGAAAACCCAGCACCTTCGCGTCTTCCCTCCGGATAACCGGACCCTAAAAACTGAGATACTGGCCTGGCGAATTCGGTTGTGGTCTATTGGTCAGGCAGATCGTGCAGGGGTGGGTGCGGCTCCTGGGGAAACGCAGTGCTGGCAAGCCAGGCATGTCAGATCTGCCTGACTGGTTGTGGGCAATCGGAAAATCCCGGGTACGTCACGGCAGCAAATGCACAACGCCCCGTGATCGTCCAGCAGTTGTCGTGGGACTTTGAACCCGGTGTCGTGACCATAAGCCCCGCAAAATTCGGTTGCGGTCTATTGGTCAGGCAGATCGTGCAGGGGTGGGTGCGGCTCCTGGGGAAACGCA
>JAUMZC010000015.1:0-5698 GCA_030528295.1 Corynebacterium sp. | reverse complement strand
GTGCTGGCAAGCTGACCATGTCACATCTGCCTGGCGACAGGACCATGTCAGATCTGCCTGACCGATGGTGGGCGGCTCCGCCCGACCCGCTGGGGGCTGAGTGAGAAGCGCGGGTGGCGGGGCGTCGTTACGCAAGGGCTATTTGGTCTTGCCGGTTGCCTGATTGATCATCCATGCGAATTCGAAGGCGGTTTGGCGCCATTTGTCGTAGCGGCCCGAGACGCCGCCGTGGCCGGCAGCCATTTCGGTCTTGAGCAGGAATTTCCCCGCGGTGGCCGTGTCGCGGAGCGCGGCAATCCACTTGGCGGGTTCCACGTAGAGCACTCGAGTGTCGTTGATCGATGTAACCGCCAATATGTTTGGATACGGTTTCGCTTCAATATTTTCATATGGCGAATAGGAAGCCATATAATCATAAACGTCTGGGTCCTCTAAAGGATTTCCCCACTCTTCCCATTCCACAACGGTGAGAGGCAATTCGGGCATGAGAATACTCGTGAGGGGATCCACAAATGGAACAACTGCTTCAATTGCGGTAAACCGATCGCCGGCCATATTTGCCACTGCGCCCATTAATAGGCCGCCAGCAGATCCGCCATTCGCCACGAGCATTGTGGGGTCGGTGATGTTTTCCGAAATGAGATGATCGGCAACATCGATGAAGTCAGTGAATGTATTTTTCTTATGGAGCATTTTGCCGGTGTCGTACCAATTTCTCCCCATTTCACCACCGCCACGCACATGGGCGATGGCGAAAATCATGCCTCGATCGAGCATGCTGAGTCGTGCTACAGAAAAGCCCGGATCGATCGGGGATTCGTATGATCCATAGCCATACAATAAGGTCGGTTGGGGCTCAGAAAGATCGAGGTCCGTGCGGTAGATCAATGAAACCGGAACCTGCACACCGTCGCGAGCGGCAACCCATTCACGCCGGGCTGCATATTCATTTGGGTCATACCCACCAAGCACTTCCTGCTGCTTCAAAAGCTCTCGCCGACCAGTTTGAATATCTAAATCAAACAAACATGGCGGGGTGATAAAGCTCGTATAGTTAAAGCGTAATTTTGGCGCGTTCCATTCAGGATTACTAGCCGTGCTAACTGTATACAGTTCTTCGTCGAATGTGAGCTCTTCAAATGTTGTGTAGCCCGGATCAAGCTTCATAATTGCCAAGCGGCCGATACCGCCGGAGCGATAGCCGAATGCAATATGCCCTGCAAAAGTATCAACACCTTCAATGCGGACATCCTCCCTATGCGGAACCAGAACATTTAGCGCATCAAAAGACGTTAATTCGTCCACCGCACATTCGCCGAGTTCAAAATTCGGACCAGATGTATTGTGGATGACCAACCAGCGATCATCACCGTCTACAATGGCGTGATCAACACCATATTCCACACCTTCGTTACGCGGCACAAGGCACCGAAACTCTCCGGTGGGGTTATCCATTTCTAAAACCCATATTTCGCTTGTGAGTTTGGAACCGATCTCGATGAGCAAGTATTTTTCGCTTCGGGTAGCGTCCACCCCAACCCAGAACCGCTCATCAGACTCTTGGAACACTTGTACGTCTTCAGCGGTGGGTGTGCCCACCTTGTGCCGCCATACGGAGTCGGGTCGCCAGGCGTCGTCAACTTTCTGATAAAACACGTAATCATCGCCTGCCCAGACCGCGCCAGCCGCAATGCCTGGAATTTCATCCGGCAGGGTTTCTCCGGACTCCAGGTTTTTGATCCGCAGCGTGTAGCGCTCGGCCCCCTCCACGTCAGCGGAGTAGGCAAGGTACTTGCCGGACACCGTCACCGACGCCGCCCCCAACGAAAAGAACTCGTGCCCTTCTGCAAGTTCGTTCGAATCGAGGATCACTTGTTCGTCCGGCAGGGGCGCCTCAGTGACCTTCGGCACGTTCCAATCCGTTGCGGGGACCCGGCAGCTAATGCCATAGTTCTTGCCTTCTTCAGTGCGTCCGAAGTACCACCAGTTTCCGCTCCGGGAAGGTACAGACATGTCTGTTTCCTTCACACGAGATTTAATTTCTTGGAAAATATTTTCCTTAAGATCTTTCAGATCCTGCGTTTGGGATTCTGTGTACGCGTTTTCGGCTTCCAAATAGGCGACGGTTTCAGCAGAATCCTTGTCTCGCAGCCATTCGTAGTTATCAACGAATTCCCGGCCATGATGGGCTCGGATGTGCGGAATCTTTTGAGCTTCAGGTGGTACTACGATTTCAGTCATACCCTTCGATGGTACTCAGAGGTGTGACTACCGGGACATCACCGTGTTGTAATACCTGTGCTTCCACACGATATACCCGGCGTAGTAGTTCCGGTGTTATCACTTGTTCAGGTGGCCCTTGGGTCACCAATTCACCCTCCTGCATAACGACCAACTCTTCACACATTCGTGCTGCAAGGTTGATGTCATGGATAGCCACAAGCGCTACCGCACCACGTTGAGCTGTGCGACGTCGTAACAAATCGAGCACAAACAGTTGGCGGTGTAGATCCAGCGCAGACGTGGGTTCATCAAGCAGCATAATGTCCGGCTCAGCGACAAGCATTTGCGCCACCGCCACGAGTTGCCGCTGCCCGCCCGACAGCTCCCGTAACCGCCGCCCCGCAACGTGTCCGACCCCCAGTTCGGTTAGTGACGACGCCGCGGCATGCACCGGATTGGGCGCGCCAGCACGACGCGCACCAACAAGCACTGTTTCTATCGCGGTGAGTGCAGCTGTGTCCGGAATCTCTTGGGGAACATACCCAATATCTTTTCGTGTACCAACAAGAGTTCGAATTAACGTAGATTTACCGGAAGCATTCGGCCCCAAGAGACCGGTCACATGCCCGCCACGAATGGGTGTATCGGTGCAGAAATTGTTCAAGACAATCTTGCGCCCGTATTTAGCAGTGATGTTTGTTATTGGAAATTCAGTAATGCCAGGAGCTACCACAGCGTCCTCCGACCCGCCATCACAATCACGATGAAAAATGGCACACCAATGAGCGCCGTGATAATCCCGATCGGCATTGCTAGACCCGGAATAATCACCAAACTCGCAGCGTGCGACGCCGATAACATAAAGGCACCCGCCGCCATAGACGCCGGCATAAAATATCGCTGATCCTCACCCACGAGCATGCGCGCCACATGCGGCCCCACCAGCCCAACAAACCCAATGATTCCGCAAAAGGCTACCGACGTCGCGGCCAACAACGACACCACAAGCAGCACAATGACACGCAACCTGGTCACATGTACACCAAGCGCTCGGGCACGTGCGTCGCCGAGCCGAAGTGCCGTAAGCCGCCATGAAAGTACGCCGAACAAAGGTATGGATGCAGCAAGTACTACGCCAATTACTCCGTTCGCAACCCAGGTAGCTCGTGTGAGCGAACCCATCGTCCAGAAAACTATTTGCTGCAATGCTTCTGTGGTGGCTCGATATTGAATTAATGCCAGCAGTGCCTGGAATAGAAACACCAATCCAATACCCAACAAGATCATGGTTTCTGCCGATGCACCACGCACAACTGAAGCAACGACGATAATCGTGGTTGCCAACATCGCTGCCGCCCAAGCAGTCGCTGCGAGATTAAACTGTGGCTGCCCAATGACTGTCCATCCCAACACAATTGCCGCGGCACCACCAAAGGCTGCAGCTGCGGAAATGCCTAAAGTAAACGGTTCCGCAAGGGGATTTCCAAGGATAGTTTGCATTTGCGCGCCAGCCAACGATAATGACATTCCGACAAGAATGGCCATAACCGACATTGGTAAACGCAATTTCCACAACACTGTATAGTCACGTTCACTGAGTCCACTTGGATCTATGATCCCCCACACCACGTCGCTGACGCTTAAATCCACCGGACCAACAATCGTACCGATTGTGAATGCCGCCACAGCAGCCAAAGTAAGAGCTATGATGATCCCCCACCGCCGAATTACTCTTCGACGGTGGTCGGAAACTATCTCAGCTACCGAAGGGCTTCGATCTTTCAGCAAATCGGTCATTTGTTCGCTGGACTACTTACAAAGAAAACGCCGGAGGCTTCGAAAGGTAAGTATTCCTTATGCGCTTGTTGCAAATGTTCTTCAGGATTGAGATCGCTAAACAATTCGGGCTGTAGCCAAACGGCAAACTGTTCTAATGCCAAATAGTTAAACGGCGAATCATAGAACTGGTGCCACACTCCATGGAAGTCACCTTTCAGCTGATCAAAGCCTGGCGTAGCCACGAGCCCTTCGAGTGTTTTTTCGGAAACATCCTTGGTTGCTTCGTAGCCGAGCTCCACGTGCGGTACCACTTCTGGCTTCTCGCTATCCGGCGCCCAGGAACCACCCGTTGCAATAATAATGTCTGGCTGCTCGGCGACTATTTTTTCGGCTGTAACATCGCCTTCCTCGCCTTCGAGAAGCTGATCGCCCAGGTTATCGCCGCCTGCGAGCGTAATCATCTCACCAAGATTCGATTCTTTGACCGTCGCACAGCAGTCTTTCAGTCCAGCCGCACGCCAGAGGAATGTTTTTGGACGCTTCTCAGCCTTCGCCGCACGTTCCTTGACCAGGTCGACCGTTTTAGTCCAGTCCTCATTAAACTTCTTTGCCTGCTCCTCTTTATCGAACAAAGCTCCAAGAAGTTCCATGGATTTGGTGGTGTTTTCCAGCGGGTGCTGACGGAAATCAGTCACCACATATTTAATCCCGGCTGCCTCAATCTTTTCCAACATACCGGTAGTTGAAATGGATTTATGGTGATCAGCGGTCATTACCAGCACATCAGGCTCTAATGACACCAGATTTTCCACCGTTACGTCACCTTTTGAAAGACTGCCAATTTCCGGAATTTCTTTCGCTTCCGGAACCGCCTCTAGCAAATTTTTGTGATAGCTCGGCGCCGCCGTAGCTAGATCCGTACCGAGGGCGACAACCTTGTCCACCGGATGCTCTTTATCAAGGATCGCGGTCGCAAACACACCACGTCCTTCACCGAGCACAATTCGCTGAGGATGTTCGTCAAATTGTACGGTCCGCCCAAGAACATCAGTGACACTCACACCTTGGGCGCTTTTCGACGCCGCGGACTCTGACGTTGTTTCATTCCCCGATGTTTGCCCGGATTGCGGTGAGCTACAGGCGGTTAATACCGTGAATGCCAGTACGATGGCAGCGGCTGTTTTCTTCAACATAGCTATCCCTCAAATGTTTGACTAACCAATCAGCCTTTCGATTGATTGATTAGCAATACTAATAAGGTTAGCCTCGCCTGGCAAGAGGTTTTGTATAACAAAAGCCCTGCAATCTAATTGCAGGGCTCACTATTACTCTTGGTTGCTAAACGCAGCACCCAATCCATTCCGAAAACTTTTTCCCGGAAATCCTTTCATATGCCTCAATATAGCGTTCACGGGTTGCTTCAACCACGGAACCAGGCAACGCCGGTGGAGGGGTCGCACTACACTTCTCCCACCCCGACTTCGAACTTGTTAGCCAATTCCGAACATACTGCTTGTCAAAGCTCGGCTGGACTTTCCCCTCGGTGTATCCGTCAGCTGGCCAATATCGGGAAGAATCAGGAGTGAGGACCTCATCAGCCAACACCAAGGTTCCGTCTTCATCGATACCGAATTCGAATTTCGTATCAGCCAGAATCAAACCATGCGATAACGCAATCTCTGCAGCCTTCGAATAT
>JAUMZC010000146.1 GCA_030528295.1 Corynebacterium sp. | reverse complement strand
TGGGCAATTCGTCATGACGCTGCTTGAGCAGGATGTCGATGGCTTGACCCGCATGGATGCTGCAAAGCAAGCGGTGGGGGATTTTCTCCGTGAGGTCCCAGCAAATGCGCCACTTGGGTTGGTTACCTATGGCACTGGCACGGGGAGCACAGATGAAGAGAAAGAGGCTGGCTGTAGGGATATTTCAGTGCTTGCTCGCCCAGGGGAGAAGCCAATAAATGAGTTGGAGTCTGCGGTCAATGGCCTGCAGCCGCGCGGCTATACCCCGATTGGTAATGCTCTGAAACAGGCTAATGATCTACTCCCCAAAGAGGGTGCTCGTTCAATTGTTCTGGTTTCTGATGGTATTGATACCTGCGCCCCGCCCCCGGTTTGCGACGTTGCCAAAGAGCTCAAAGCGCAAGGCACTGAGTTAGTTGTACATACGATCGGTTTTAAGGTTGACGACGCCGCGCGGGCCGAGCTTTCCTGCGTTGCCGACGTTACCGGTGGTACCTACGCTGACGCTTCCACGAAAGAAACACTGCAATCCGTACTCACCCAAGCAACTACTCGAACTGGTGCCGGGTACCAACTCCCAGAAACAACAATTAAAGCCGGGCGTGACACAGCCTCAGCGCCCGAACTTCCAACCGGCACCCTGCAAGAACCGGCCAGGTTCCGGCTGGAAACTGTGAGCGAAGCTGAAGAAGTGGAACCAGGACAACACCTACTGAAAGTCAATATTCCTAAGGGGCATCGCCTGCATATCGGTGGTATTGCGGTGCCGGAATTCGGTACTGGCAAGGGCATGCTTGCTGGCTATAGTTTTGTTCCGAAACTGCTGAGCTCCAAAGAATTTTTTAATGTATGTTCGATGAATACGGGTGGGGATACGAGTTTGGCCGGAGCTGATAGGCCAATTTCTTTCTTCGCCACCAGCAAACTAGATAAGTATGTGGAAGACTGTCAAGAAGGCGAACTATATTTAGACCTTGGCCTAGGCCGAATAGATTACGATAAACCCATCAATATCGACATGGCCGTCGCCCTCGTCCCCGAACCATCAGAACTTGGCGATCCGCTTAACGAGAAACCCAGTGAGGAGCGCGCCGAAGAAGCCATCGGCGACCCGCTTCCCGCCGGCGAAATCAAACGTTTGGTCGCAGGTACCCAACCGAACAATGCGCCGGAACTGATCGGTACCACCGAGGGCGAAATCGTGGAAGGCGAGACCCAGTTCTTTGCTGTCCCGGTCGAATACGGCCAGTCGATTAAAGGCACTGTTGAAGTCCTTGAGGATCCAGGATTAGAGGATGCGCAAGAGGGTGTCGGTGGTGTGGTCCGTAATCTTAATATTTGGGCGGTGAACGAGCTTGGCCAAAAGCAAGAGCTTGTTGGCGAAACTAGTGTGCACACGTCAACCGACCCCAAACCCTATACGTTCGCATCTAAATACGACATAAGCTACGCGAACATAGATGCGGACGGGCTCGGCCAAACATCCTTCTGGCTCGGCGGCAAACAATACGTAGCGGTCAGCTTCACCAACTTCGCCGGCCGCGACACCGACGCCCAAACCCAACTCAAGCCCCTGAAATACCGCATCACGCTCGAAACGCTTGGCGACGCCGTGCAAGGCCCAACGTTCGACTCCGCTAAGGTGGGCACGAACAAGCCAAGCAATACAACGACCAGTGCTTCACCCAGTGATCAGGCAGCGAAACCGACTAGTACTCATTGGCTATGGATCGCACTAGGTATCGGAGCAGTCATCCCATTAGCAGTACTCGCCGGTATCCTGGCGTTATTGCTAAAGCAGATGCGGAAGTAGGGGAGTAATGTCTGGAACGCCATTTCAGGAGGTGTGGAAATGAACGCTATGGTCGCAGCGATTAAAAGTGCATGTGATGCGGTTGGGATGTCTCAACGCCAGCTAGCTGCCAACACAAACATTTCGCAAGCCACACTCAACCGAATTCTCAGTGGTGCCCGTCCGGCGAAAATGCCCGAGATCATTCTGATTGCGGAGGCTACCGGTTCTACAACCGCGCAACTCACGGGTGGTGCGGTGGCGGACCGAGTGCGGTGCGCCGCACTATCAACCAATGGGTCCACTATGGACGCCATGCGCCAAAGGCTTATTCACTTTATGGAACTAGACGCCTATCTCGAAGACCAAGCGATTGCGGAGGTGTAATGTCGTCGCTGGAACAGATCACGGGGTTAACCATGCATGACCCTTTGCGGGACAATTTTCAGGATCAAGCATCAGATGTAAGCGAACGGAGCAACGAAGAAATTCGCGCCGGTGCATTGCTTTTCTTAGCGGAAAAACGTGTGCTGATTTGAACACGTTTTCTTCGGTCGCTCAGCGATTTCTAGTTTCGCTGCACATCGCTGCAATTATGTTGCGGGATGTTGGCGCAATCTCTGGAGAAACCTTTGAAGACTGGAAACGTTACAGTACCCGGGAGCTAGCCGTACGCTTTGGGTGGGGGTGACCACTATGCAGAGCTTCAACATAAATCCAATCAACTTCGCGCACCCCAACGGTTAGTGGCAAGGGCAACATTGGTATTTATCCACAACAATTTGATTGGGAAGAGTATGAGCTCGAGGTATTTCCAGAGATGGAGATTGATTTGAGCGACTTAGACGTCGAGGGCTACGTGTTATGACCCAACGTCCAATTATGGATGCTGGGCCAGGGATTAATTCTTTGCCTTCAATTAAGGGCGTCTCTAATTACCACTGTTGGCGCAGCGAGTGACAAACATGCGAATGAAACTGAGGCTTCAGCGTCGCAGAGGTCTAGGGGAGGCCATGGTCATCATGTTCGAAACGCTTGTCGACGCCGTGTTTGGCCCACCGTTCGAGGCAGTCAACATCGAATTTCAAGCGTTGTCAGTAGTCATGCTTTTCCGGATTATCGGGCGTCAGTAGAACAAAACTGAAACGCAAATGATGGATAGCTGCCTGCGTCGTTGGGGGTCCTGACGTTATCACTGAAGCAGACGTGGAAGTGCTGGTAGAACGTTTGGTCGGCGTTCCATTTACCCCCGAGCTAAAATTCAATGACACACAACTTAACTTCATGTTAAGGTTTTCTCAACTTGTTCATATGTTATCTGAAGGGTTGGGTATGCGAATCTACAAAGCGATTTCATCTATGACTGCAACAGTTCTGGCAGCCACCATGGTGTCAGTGGCACCTGCGCAAGCGATTGCAGTGAAGTTGCGCAGCGAGGGTGGTGTCGAGTACTGCGGTTTCTTCGCTGAGAAATCAGTTCAAGAAGATTACAAGAGGCTCGTTCGGCTGTATGAGCGGGAAGTAACTGCTGCGTACAAAAAACTCCGTGATGATTTACAGCAGAATGCCTTCATTTGGAACCACATCAATAGCCTTGAGTTACCTCCTGCAAAGGAGAATCCTGAGATCTACTATAATTTTGGTCGTTGGAATTCGGAATCATTTCCGCCCGATTTCAACTCAGCTGAAATTGACACATTGCTAGCTGATAATAATATTGGATTCGAACCCCATCTCTCATTAGAGTATAAATTACAACAACTTCCTTGGTATGCATATGTGGATAAAGAATACTTTGAACAAGTAATGGCGCTGCGAATAAAAGAAGCCAACAATAGTTGGGTATATAATGGCCCATATCCGGAGAAGGTGGCAGTCTATCAAATCGACGGGTTGAAATATAACTTACAAGGCAAAAGAGGATTGCCGGAGAATTTAACTTTATTTATGCCGATGCTCAGGGGATACTATTCTGATCAAAAGATTCTTGAAGCTCAAGTTTTTACTGCGGAAATGAAACAGCTTGAGAACGAGATTATCGAAAAATTACAAGGTCCGGAATCTACTAATGACTTGCTCGGTAAATGCGCAGAAGAATCCAGGAAGCGTGAACAGCAAAACTCGTCAGTTGCGCCAAGCACGAAATCTGAAAGTCCGAAGCAAACCCAGAAGCCGGATGCGCCAGAAACTAAGAATTCGCAAAGTC
>JAUMZC010000145.1 GCA_030528295.1 Corynebacterium sp. | reverse complement strand
ACAAAACCCGTTATTTCCTGCCGATTGTGTCCATCCAGCAACGTGCCGAACAACTCACCCGCGTGACAGTTCGAGTGCCCGACGATATCCCCTTCGCCCCGTGGTGCCTCCCCAATGTTGCACTGCGGCTGGAGCTTCCCATCCAGCCCCCAGAACTCCAAGGGATTGAGGGCGCACCGGAAACAGCGTCCCGCGTGTACACCGTCGCGGTAGCAAATCCTGCGACGCGCGAAGTTGCGATCGATTTTGCAATGCATGTTGGGGTTTCTGTGGCCATGCAATGGCTGGGATTCGCAAAACCTGGCGACCTATTAGAAACCTGGGTACCGCATCAACACCGGTTATTGCCCGCCGGACGGCGTCAGATTCTTGTCGCTGATTCCACTGCGCTTCCCGCCGCGTTGAGCATTTTGACGCTGCAAGAAACATCCGAAGATGTGACATTGATCGCCAGAGTTCCCGCCGATGAATTGCCAGAAATTCCCAACGTTCACGTGATTCGAACTGATGGCCCCCTTGGCGATGCATTCCTTGACCTCGACCTTACGGGTGTCGACGCCGTGTGGGGCGCCGGTGAAAGCGGCGACATGCGGACCGTTCGCACCCACTGCCGAAAAGTGCTGGGTCTTAACAAAGAGCAGACTCAAGTGTTTGGATATTGGAAACAAGGTACGAGCAACACCGCGATGGATATCGAACGTTTGCGCGTCGCGCGCGATTACATGCAAAGCGGTGGTGATCCGGCCGCCCTGCAAGACACGCTCGAGGAAGCCCTATGACCCCAACCTCCCCATATCCCAAACTCCTTGCCGCACACCCGCTCATGATGTGTGTTGTTCTCGGGGCATTTACCGTGGCGATTGTTGCAATCACGCGGATAGCAACCATCGCAATGTCCACCACCCTCCCCTGGCTTTCATTTCCCGCACCACTTCCGTGGTTCGTCCCCGTCATTATGGCAACGCTCCTCGTTCGCCGCTCAGGTGCCGCACTTGTCACCGGTACAATCGGCGCGATTGGCGGCGGCGGAATGGCATTTCTTGCCGCCATCATCGTCGAGCTATGCGCACTGCCATTCAAGGCCGAATGGAAACTGTCATTGTGGTGGGCAATGCTGGCCGGAGCTGGCATTGGCGTGATGAGTTTCGGTTTTATGTTCATGTTTCCGGAGTTCGCAGAGGTCTCCGCCCAATTAAAAATCGCCGGGTTTATTGCCCGTATCCTCACCAGTTGCATCTACGGCGCATTGGCCTTCTGGCTAGTACAAAAATTGCATTCCATAGGCATTGGCGGACCGTCCAGACCATGAAAATACGCGACCTCACCATTGCATACCCGCAGAGCAAACCCCTGTTCAATGGCTTAAACCTCGATATCGAGCCAGCCAGCTACACGCTGATTTGCGGTCCCACGGGATCTGGAAAATCCTCGCTCGCCCTCACATTGGCGGGCTGCTCTGGTGCCACCATCACGGGAACTATCGACGCCCCGCCATCCGCCATTGTATGGCAAGATCCAGGCGCTCAAATGTGCGGTCGCTCCTTGTTGGATGAGGTACGCCTTCCCATGGATTACCGCAATATCGACGCCACAGTTTCAACCGAATGCGCATTTGAACTCTTGGAAACCACGCGGCTCGCACACGTGCCACCAGACCGCGATCCCATGAAACTTTCCGGCGGCGAACAACAACGCCTCGCCTTCGCCGCAGCACTCGCCCAAGACACTCCGGTGGTGATCCTTGACGAAGCCACCTCACAGCTCGACCAACCCAGCCGAGAAGAATTTATCCAAGCCCTCACCAGCCACACCCACAAAACCATCTTGGCGATCGACCACAATATCGAACCCCACCTGCCCTATATGGACCGCATGATTATCCTCGGCCCCGAAGGCACAATCGTGTGGGATGACACCATGCCACCCCCACCCTCAGCCAGCTTTGGTGTTCGACTCCCCGGCCTACTACCCCGCCGCCAGGTGTGTACACCCGCCGCTGAACAGCAAACAATAGACCTCGGCTTTGCCGAATTTCCTTTCGGAGCCGTCGTGGCGCTCACAGGCCCCAACGGCGCAGGCAAAACCACGCAACTCCTTCAACTCACCCGAAATAAAGCGCTCCTACGCAGCGGCATTGCCTGGCTCCCGCAACGCGGATCACACTACCTGCTACGCAATACCGTTGAAGACGAACTCGGCGACACCATAACCGCACACACTATCGGCCTCGATGGACTCGAACATACGCACCCTTTGGCGCTTTCTGGCGGACAACGCCAACGACTCGCCCTCGCTCATGCACTCAGCGAATTTGACGGTGCCCTCGCGCTACTCGATGAACCTTCCTATTCCCAAGACTTCACCGGAACCGAACAAATAATCAATCTCATTGCGGCGCAGGCAGGCAACCGTGTCACCCTGATGGCCACCCACGACGAACTCCTTATCCACGCCTTGGCCACACACGTCGTCGAAATGCGCGACGGACACATCAACGATATCCGCATCCACCAGCCCAACAACCCATGAATGAACAACGTCTCACCCCGCACCCCCTCGTACTCCTCCTCATGCCATTCCCGGCAATCGGATGGATCCTCCTCGCAAAAAGCCCCGCGTATCCACTGCTAATCGTACATATTTGCGCATTTGGCGTAGCACTTCTCGGGTGGCGAACTGCCCTCAAAATCTTCGCCTCAACCCTCGGAGTGTTCCTGTTTATATTCCTCAGTTTTTGGTTCTGGATAGGCACCCAACCCGCCGCAATGCTCGCCCTCCGCATGGCCTCCCTACTCATGCTGTTCTACACTGCCCTCAAATCTGTGAACTGGCCTGTACTCATCGACACTCTGATCGATCAGTTCATGATCCCGTACCCGCTTGTCGACGCCCTCGCCATGAGCGGGCGTTTCACAGCCCTCATGCAGCGCGAATACAGGAACATGCGAACTCAACTCCGCGTCAACACCGGAGGCAGCCTCTGGAAACAAGCTCTCACCAGCCACAAACTCATCATCCCCCTTCTCGTCGCCGCATTCCGACACGCCGACACCACCGCACTCGCCCTCGAAAACCGACAATTCGCCAGCAGCAACACCCGCACAACGCACTACCAACAGCACGTCACCTGGAAAGACTGGTTCACCTTGGGACTTGGCTGGCTGGGACTACTGCTCCTGCTGCCGAAACTTATTGCGATGATGCAATAGGTTGCGTTGGCGTGCGTTAGCGCGAGCCGCCAGCTGGGAAATACCTCTAATCTTTTCGCACGTAGAGGCCAGTTCGAAACGGCTCCTCTACCTCCATAAATTCAAACGGCATCATATCCAATTCATGGAGTACACCATCAGCATCACGCCACCAGCAATTCCCCAAAACATCCCGGAACGCGATATCCACCCAAAACGTCACGTTCGCATCAACGTCTAGCTCCCCGATTTCAAGTGAATACTTCCCCGGCGACACCACATATTCCGGGAACGACTTCAACACCGTAACTTCTTCACCCAGTCCCCTTCCTGGAAGCACCAATCGCACAACCATGTGATATACCGGCTGGTCAGCACGATTTTGCACTGTAATATAGCGCTGCTCCGGCTGCTCCACCCACGACGACACCATCTTCGCAAACACTTTCCTCAACAGCGCTTTCCTTATTTCCTCCTCCTGACGCCGATAGGCTGAATCAGAACGAATCTGCACAACTACCGCCCCCAATGCGCCCGCCGAGATAATCGCCGAAATAATACTCACAATCTCAACAACGCCCACCGCATAACCTCGCACGCAACTACGCTTCGTCAATCCACTTCATTATAGTGAGCAAAACAATCTCGGAATGCGCGTTCATGCGAGACCTCCGAACACCGATATGCGCCCGACCTGGGGTTTGTCCGGAACTGGCTGGGTTTGCGGAAAAAGGCAGCCAGTTGTCGACATTGCTACCGTAAAACCCCAGGTCGCAAAACTTGAACGGTCGTTAAATGGCGATGTTAGGTCAACA
>JAUMZC010000014.1 GCA_030528295.1 Corynebacterium sp. | reverse complement strand
GGAACCTAGGCTTTCACCTTCACGTGCTACCCGCACGGTCTGAGCCCGATCATTGATATCGGTGTGTTCTGCGATGAGTTTGCCGGACTCGTCGTAGGCCCGCTCGAACACTACGAGAGTTTTACCTGCGTAACCTTCAGGTACATCGAATTCAACTTCAACTTGTCCATCTGGTGATTCTGGGATGAATTCTTTTTCGGCCTTGATTCCAGTTCCTTCACCGGTTTCCTTGTCCATCAGTTCACCCTTGATGATGTACTTCTTACCAACAATAAGTCCGGTGTATTCCACCACATCAACAATGGTTCCGCCTTCTGGGGCGAGTACTTTATCAGCGTCACGCTGATCCGAAGCGGAAGTCTTAATTGAGACGTTGGTGCCTTCCCAACGGATCGTAAATTCTTCTACCTTCCGGACAACATCGTTGTGGGTCACAATCAAGGTCTGGCCGTGGCCGCCATCAGCTTTCGGCGTCACAACGAGCGCACCGGAAATCACGTCACCTTCAGCAGATGCTGTGATCTTTGCTTCGCCTTCGCTTTCATCGACCTTAACGTAGAAATCCATATCGGGACGAATTTCAGAAGCGTTAATTTCTTTACCTTGTGCATCAACAATGGTGCCGTGATCGGTAGTGATCTTCAGTGCTGCTGCGTTTGTCTTGAAACGCAGTGGCCCCATCACACCATTCGGTTCACGGCGTGCTTGGGAGTCATCGATCTCAACTGAAAGATCCAGCGTGGAGCTTTCAGCACGACCAACATTTTCACTACCAGTGAGGTACTCGTACAGCTTGTACTCTGCGCCCTTAATGGTTGCATCTTCTGTAACAAGACCTTTGTATTCGAACTCTGCGGACAGGATGCTCCAGATGGAACCCTGGGTTTGTGCAATAGCTGCTTCCACTGGGAGTTCTTCAGCACTCACACCAATCTTGGCACGGAGTTCATCAATCGACACTGCTGGATAGCTATTTGCTGCAATCCAGTTAACCTTGCGACGCGCTTCTTCATCCGTCTTGAAGTTATTGCTTCCAGGGAATTCTTCCCACTTCACGGTTTTAGCGTCATTGGAGAAAACTGCAGGCACACCAAACTCGATGCAGTATGCCTCACGGGTGGTACCACCGGACTCGATTTGGAACAACATCGTTGCCCGAGTGTTGGAACCTTGATAGACGGACAGACCACGCGGCCCCTCCGAAACCTTCACCTGCGCACCTAACTCCTGGGCGTTCGCGCTTGGCGCCACTGTCATTACACCAAGGACTAACGCACACACAGAAAGGAACGCAAATAAGTAGCGACTCTTCTTTAAATGTAAAAGCATTTGGCCCATCATTCTCGATTCATAATGCGACATACCACATCACATTGGATGGATTGAACTTGAAAACGAGCACTTCATTAGAAACTGAAAAACCTACAACTAAACTAAGAAAGTACCAGTATCACATTTCGAGCCCGCTTCAAACGCCGACGGTAGCACGAGCCCTATACCCTAAAGCAACTATTAGGCCTGGATCACAAAAATTATTTTTTTCATCACCGAAGGCTGCAATCGTTCTAGCTCGAAAAAGTCGCCGTTTCGTTACCGTTGTGAGACTATTGCACGCCCCCTTTTCGGGGTTGCCACTTACAGTGTTTGTAGTGCAGATACGCCACCCGGGAGACTCCCGCAGATCGCCAAAAATCTTCACCAAAGAGCAGTCATGCAGCCCCATAAATAGGGGCTTGGACATGTTCGTCGACCCCATAAAGACGAACTCTAAAATGGAAGCTTTTCGCCTAACATGTAGGTATGCAATCGCAAAAAATCCATAAAATTTAATCGTTTTTTTAAAGATTTCGCCGAACTTATTCTTACTCTTTACGCACACGTTCTACATAGACTTCACGAATAATTAAAACGCTGATTTGCTAACTCAAGGCCATTCAATACAATTAGCACTCCGCAAAACAGTTCAGCTGTGCAAAATACATCCCCATGACAAGCTAGCCAATTTGTCCACCACTTTAAAATCCACAAACTCCATCAATTGCGTCTACGTTCAAATCGCGGACAGCACAATAAGGACAGCACTTCCAGTGCTATCATTAGCTCCAGAAGTGCTGTTAAGCTGCAGTTTATCTACCGAGCAACGCGTTATTCCCAGTTATAGGTACGCTCAACGGCCTTATTCCATTCAGCGTATAAACGTTCTACTTCGGCTTGTTCCATTTGAGGTTTCCACACCCGGTCAACTCCGCCTTGGGATTTTAATTGTTCCAATGAATCCCAATAACCGGAGGCTAATCCGGCTGCAAATGCAGTACCTAATGCAGTGGTTTCAATGATTTTTGGGCGCACGACGTTCGTGCCTAAGATATCCGCCTGGAACTGCATCAACAGCTCGTTCATCACCATGCCGCCGTCAACTTTCAGGTCGGTGATTGGTACGCCCGAATCGGCAACCATGGCGTCAGCCACTTCCCTGGTCTGGTAGGCCGTTGCCTCGAGCACTGCTCGTGCAAGGTGTTTGCGGTTTGCAAAGCGTGTGAGCCCAACAATGACGCCGCGGGCGTCGGGACGCCATCGAGGTGCAAACAAACCGGAGAATGCCGGGACAATATACACACCACCATTATCTGGTACTGATCGGGCCATGTTTTCAATTGCCGGTGAGTTCGGGATGATCTGGAGGTTATCGCGCAGCCACTGCACCAGCGAACCGCCCATAGAAACTGAGCCTTCCAAAGCGTAGACAGGCTTCTGGCCTTCGATCTGATAACAGACGGTGGTGATCAGGCCGTGGTCACTCCACTTCGGGGTAGTGCCAGTGTTGAGCAGTAGGAAAAGACCAGTGCCGTAGGTGTTTTTCGCATCGCCCGGCCGGAAACACGCTTGGCCGAACATGGCGGCTTGTTGGTCGCCCAATACGCCTCGGATCGGTACACCAGAAAGAGATCCGCGTTGCCTCACCTGGTGGAAATCACCGACGGATGGGCGGATCTCCGGCAGCATCGACATCGGAATGCCCATCTCTGCGCAGATGGATTCATCCCATTGAAGGGTTGTAATGTCCATCAGGAGCGTACGGGAAGCATTCGTCACATCAGTGGCATGCAGGGCAGGTTCGCCTTGGTCGCCCTCTGCGCCACCGGTGAGATTCCAAAGCAGCCAGCTGTCGATGGTGCCGAACAGCAAATCACCAGCTTCGGCTTTTTCCCTGGCCCCCTCGACATTGTCCAAGATCCATTTCACTTTCGGCCCGGACGGGTAAGAATTCAAAAGCAAACCGGTCTTCATGCGCCACCGGTCTGCCCCATGCTCCCCTGCCAGCTCTGCGCAGATCTTGTTTGTTCGGGTGTCCTGCCAAACGATGGCGTTATACACCGGTTCACCTGTGTGCTTATCCCAAACGACGGTGGTTTCCCGCTGATTTGTAATGCCCACCGCCACAATATCTTCGCGGGCAATGTCGCTATCTGCCAGGGCAGCACCTACCGAACGGCGAGTGTTATCCCATATTTCCATGGGATCGTGCTCTACCCAGCCTTTTTCGGGAAAGATCTGCTCGTGTTCGTACTGTCCAACGCTGACGATCTCACCATCATGATTAAAGATAATGCAGCGGGTGGACGTCGTCCCTTGGTCAATCGCAGCAACATATTTTTGTTCAAGGTTAGCCACTGTGTTTCTCCTTTAGTGTGGTTACAACGCCAGCGAAAGTGCACCGACAGTAATGGCGGCAAGTATTGGACCAATGATCGGCACCCACGCATAGGACCAATTGACCTTGCCTTTATCCGGAATTGGCAGCACGAAGGCATACATCAGTCGGGGACCCAAATCACGTGCAGGGTTTAAGGCGTATCCCGTCGGAGTGCCCAAAGAAAGCCCGATTGCCACCACGATAAACGCCACCGGGAAGTACTTCATCGGGCCAAGGGTCAACCCGCCGATTGGGCCGAAGACAATAAAAGCCAAGAGCGTACAGGTCGCAAGGAATTCTGTAGCCAGATTCCAACCATTATGAGAATGCGCAGGTTGGGTGTAAAAAATTGATCCTGTTGCGTGGTTGGCTTTGGTGGTTTTGCCAGTACTGTCCACATTGTTCGCGTCAAACATTTGCTTGAATGCAACCCAGGCAAGCACCGCTCCACACATCGCTCCTGCGAGCTGCCCCGCAACGTATGCTGGCACAATGTCCCACGGGACGTCGCCACGCACTGCAAGCATGAGCGTCACCGCCGGGTTGATATGGCCGCCTGAGGTATCAGCTATCGACGCCCCGGCAAACACCGCCAAGCCCCAGCCCAGCGCAATCACCAACCAGCCGGAGCCGCGTGCCGCCGAAGTCCGCAATGCGTTAGCAGCGCACACACCATTGCCAAAAAGCATCAACACCGCAGTACCCAAAAACTCCCAACCGAATGCCTGAGTCACGGTCAACATGGTCAATCATCCTGCGACGTATCGATGTCTGGGCGATGGTCCGTTACTGACGTTGCCACAGCATTCGCCTCACTATCCGTGAGTTTCTTCTCTGCCGCCAGTGCAGCCTCCGTACGCGCCCGATAAATCTTGAGTTCCTCACCAATTCGGTTGGCGTCCCATCCAAGCGCAGGCGCAATCAACGTAGCCACCGGCTCTGCCGCGCCAACACCACGGTCGCCATATTCCATGACCACACGAAGGCGGCGATGCAGCACGTCTTCAAGGTGGAGCGCACCCTCATGCGTCACCGCATACAGCACTTCAGCTAGTAAATACCCTTCAGCACCTGGGACCGGCTGAAGTAGCTCCGGCTGTTTCTTTGCTGGCTCCAGTACCTCAAAGATCAGCGAACCATAACGACCCAGAAGGTGTTCCACCTGCGAGACTTTCAAATCGAACCGCTTGGCTAGGGCAGGAATCTGATTCGCCAGGGCATGGTAGCCATCGGCACCCAAGAGTGGCGTTGATTCAGTCACGGAATCTGGGACTTCAAAGGCGATGTCTTCCGCTGCCTTATCCACCGCATCTTTGCCGATCACACGGTAGGTCGTATATTTACCGCCAGCTACTGAGACAAAACCAGGCGCAACCCTGGCCACGGCGTGATTGCGGGAAAGATTCGTTGTGGAATCTGACGAACCTTCAACCAATGGACGCAGGCCGGAGAACACCCCCACAATGTCCGAATGGGTAATCGGTCGACGAACCTTCGCATTGACGTGTTCAAGGATGTAATCAATATCCGCCCGTGTTGCTGCGGGGTCGGCGAGATTCATTGTCCAATCGGTATCGGTAGTGCCAATAATCCAATACTCACCCCACGGAATCACAAAGAGGACAGATTTTTCCGTAACAAAGCACAATGCGGCATCAGCATCCAGGCACGACTTTGGCACCACAATATGCACACCTTTTGAGGTGTGCACCGAGAATTTGCCCGTCACGCCTGCGAGCTTTTCAATGTGGTCGCTCCATACACCTGTGGCATTGGTAAACACAGACGCACGAATGGTCGTAGACCTGCCAGTATCAGTATCAACCACCTTCGCACCAACCACTCGTTCGCCTTCTTTTTCGAACCCAACGACCTGGGTAGAAGTCCGAACTACAGCGCCAAATTCTGCGGCGGTGCGCAATACTGTCATGGTGTGGCGCGCGTCGTCGACAAGCGTGTCAAAGTAGCGCACACCTCCAACAAGCGCATCATCTTTCAGGCCCGGCGCAATCTTCATGGTGCCTTTATGCGTGAGGTGCTTCTGCATGGGCACACTCTTTGCCCCGCCCATGAGGTCATACAACATAAAACCCGAAGCCATATAGGGGCGTTCCCACACCCTACGTGTCAGCGGGAAAATAAACTTGAGTGGTTTAACCAGGTGCGGAGCCAATGTGGACATCGAAAGCTCGCGCTCCCGCAATGATTCCGCGACCAGGCGGAAATCAAGCATTGCAAGGTATCGCAACCCACCGTGGAACATTTTGGAAGAACGGCTCGATGTACCCGCAGCAAAATCACGCGCTTCAATCACCGCAACCTTTAAACCCCTCGTTGCTGCGTCTAACGCGGCACCGGCTCCAACAGAACCTCCACCAATAATCACTAGGTCGAAGTGATCGTTTTCGAATTGCTTCCAGGCATCCTCAAAATACTCAGGATTGAACGCTGAAGTTGATGTTGTTGCCATCAGCCAGTCCCTCCTATCAAATCTGGTACCACCATCCGGTGGACTAAAGCTGCTATTTATAACATAAACGCTAGCATCGAAATTGTGTGCTAGCAGTTAAAAGCTCGACCCAAAGTGAGGCGAGCCACGTTATTGAGTACGATGGCCACTATGCCGAGGGATCTTTTCTACACTTCAATCATTGGTTTAGTCCGTAGCGTCTTTAAATTGCAGGGACTCAAACTCACAATGACCGGGTTAGAACACATCCCTCAAACTGGCGGGGCCGTTATAGTGGCCAACCATACCGGCTACCTTGACTTCACGTATGTTGGCGCGCCGTTTAGAAAGCACAAACGCTTAATTCGTTTTATGGCAAAATCTAACGTCTTCCAACATCGCCTCATGGGGCCAGTGATGCGCGCGATGAAGCACATTCCGGTGGATCGTATCGACGGCCACGAGTCCTACCAGCTCGCAGTGAATATGCTGCGCAACGGAGAACTTATTGGAATTTTCCCCGAATCAACCATCTCCCGTAGCTTTGAAATCAAGAATATGCGCAGTGGTGCCGTGCGAATGGCCCAAGAAGCAGGCGTGCCGATTATTCCTGTAGTCCTCTTTGGCTCCCAACGCGTATGGACCAAAGGCCATAAAAAACACCTCGGCCGCAGCAACACCCCCATCCACATCAAAATACTGCCGCCCTGGATTCCCACCGGAAATCCAGAAGACGCCACGCAGGAACTCCGGGAGACAATGAAACGTGGCTTGGAACAACTCTGGGAGGAATACCAATTAGCTGAGGGTCCCTTCCCTCAAGGCGCGTACTGGGTTCCTGCCCGCTTTGGCGGCGGCGCACCCACATTGGAGGACGCGCAGGCCGAAGATAGCCTCGTGGAAGCTGAGCGGCACCGGGTTCGTAAGCTTCGCGACGACCTGGCCGCCCTGAACACGCAGATTAAGTCACTGTTGCCGCACCCTGGCGGAACAGACAGCGATCCCCAAATCATGGCATGGATCAAATCCACCTTGGAAGAACTCACGAACGAGGTTGTTGTTGGAGTGAGCGACGGAAAAGACAAAATCGCAAGTGCAACAGAGCAGCTTAAAGCCAATGCTGCCCAAATAAACACACCGGACCTTGCGCCCATTGCCGCACAGGCACGGCTTATCCTGTCTCGGTTGCCCCACCGGAAGCGGCTCACCTCCCTGCCATCCGCAATTATTTGCGATATCGAGGGAACACTGCTCAATTCCAATGGCAGGGTCTCGCCAGCAACACTTTCAACTTTGGAACAAGCGCATCGTGCTGGCTCCGCAATCATCCTGGCGACCGGCTTCACCCACGTGCCAATCGACCTTGGATTCCCAATTCACACGGTCACCTGCGACGGCACACTGAGTGCCTTACATACGGGAGAAAGCGCAACGCACCCTGAAGCCACCAAAGCTACGGGTGTTGCCTGGGTGCTGGAATCACTGGGCATTTCCCCAGCTGACGCGGTCGCTTTCGGCGATGGCCACAATGACATCGAAATGCTCCAATTCGTTGGAACTGGAATTGCCATGGGGAATGCTCACCCCGAAGTTGTCCGCGCCGCAAAGTGGGTTACTGGCACGAATGATGAAGACGGAATCGTCGAGGTCATCGCGCCAGTACTGCCCAAAGAGGAGCAACCCTAGTCGCACCGAACGATCGGTGATGGATCATAGGTCGTTGTTGTTGTTTGCCGGGAAATTTCCCCACCCTGCAGGTCTTTAATGATCCGCGTATCGGAGGTGGTGAAACCCGGCGTCCCTTCCGAAGGTGAGCATTTCGGCCCGGAAACTTTCACGGTGTGGGGTGCTGTTTGCGCCCACCGACCGCCTGGTACTGATTCGACCTGCACAGTTTTCACGCCCATCAAACGCACCGTGACATTCGAGGCATCCGCGCTCGCCTTAATAAGCACAGGGTGTGGGGAGGTGTTCCGGAACTTCAGGTCAATGGCGCCCTCAAACACTGTTGCTTCACGTCCCGCAGGGTAGCGCGGAATGTAATAACTATGCGCACGGTGTTCAACGTCTTCCATACCAGCAAAATACGAGGCATTGTAGAGCGTTGTAGCAAACTGGCTAATGCCACCACCCACGGCAGTATCTGCGCGACCATTAAGAATAATGCCGGATTCCACGAAACCTTGAGCTGTGCCACGAGGACCAGTCCATTCATTCAAAGAAAACACATCGCCTGGGGCAACCACAGCGCCATTCACAATTTCCGCTGTGCGGCGGATATTCACGCCTGAAGCTGGGGAGAAGCCGCCCGTGGTGAACTCACCAACCACCTCGTCAAAGGTCGCACTCTCGGCTTGAGCTGTAGTAAAGGTTGCGGGCTCGTCAATATATACCGCATCAAATTCCCGTACGTCATGATTAAAAATCCGTTTGTCCAGGTCTTTGAGCGCTATATCCCAATCCACACGAACACCATCCTCATGTGGCACAACGCCACCAGGAGTGATCTGGGCATTCTTTTTAGGCTTTTCAGATTTGCCGATGCCTTCAGCGAGGATATGGCGCGCGGTGTCATGATTCACCACGCTCTTCAGCTCGCCGCCTTCAGGCACAAAGGTAACTACTTCCCCCATTCGATCTGGAGGAATCACACCTTCAGCCTCGCGACCTTTTAATACAATCGGCCCCGACACTGCGGAAGCGGCATCGCCTTCAGCTACTTTTTCCACAATATCCTGGGTAATCGCAGGATCAGTGGTGGGTGCTTTCACCGTCACACCTGCTGGGTTTACCCAGTTTTTCTCAATTGTTTGCAGCAGCTCTGGTGTAGTCTTCTGCCCAATCACAGGGTCAGTAGTTTTTACCTGGCCAGCCTCCAGGACAACAATGCCGTCGGCGGGCTCACGTGAAAGCTCATCAGAAAGACGGGCCACCACGACGTCGAAAAGCTCTTTATTTACTTTGCTCACGATAGGAACTTCATGGGCAATCGGGAACGGATTCAGCCCTCGTGTGCCGGCCGCCTTCACGGTCGCCTTCCAGTCCGGGGCGAGGCCAGCCTCAGCAGGCGCAAACGTTGCCTTCATATCATTGGACTTAACTTCCACCTTGGTTGGGGTTTTGGCAGACTGAAGCCGCTTCTCAGCTTCACTTGGTGTTAAGCCACCAATATTCACGCCGGCAACAGTAGTGCCGCGAGGAACCGTGCCACGTGAAAACAAGAAATCCGCCCCATAAACAAGGATGGACAACACAAAAAGTCCGATCAAGAGGCCAAACACAATGAGTGAGGTCTTCGATGCACGCACACAATCAACAGTACCGCGTAAGCTGAGATGACATAAGAATCTGTCACCCCCCAGAAAGCTTTCGCCAACATGGAAATCCCTCAGGTATCCTGGTCAGGACCCCACCAAATAGGGATATACACTGCAGGTTTACTATGTATACCGCGCGATGCATTGTTCCAAACCAACTCAAGGGATAATGTTAAATAATCCACCAAATGATGACGGAAGCTGAGCGTCCCGCCCAACATCACCTTAAAAGGCTAGGAAGGAGAGCGTGATGGCATTTGATTCTGATTCTCTAACTCGTCGTTCCATCGGGCCGGCGCTTGCCAGCGCAGTCATCGGCGTGGTGCTGGGGGTTGCAGCCATCGCCGGAATCGCAGAGCTTTCCCAACCAAATGCCGTACCACTGCAAAGTGGTGTCAATGTGAAGGATCCTCTCCTCGGCGGCGCGGAGTACGGTTCTCGGAAATAGCCATCAGCACGATTTGTATGCATCGCCTTGGTTGGGTGCTGCTGACCCTGCTGTGTTTTGTACAGTCACCAGGATTAACAGCGGCTGACACTAAACATGACCTCGTGGCAAACCCCGCAGGTTTTCTTGGCGGCGCACTCTCCGCATGGTCGGACACCTTCCCATTGGGGCAAGTTCAAAACCAAGCCTATGGTTACCTCTTCCCCCAAGGGTTTTTCTTTTTGGTCACAGAACCATTGCCCGATTGGATCGCGCAGCGGCTGTGGTGGTCGCTGGCGCTGTGCATCGGCTGGTCAGGGTTTTTAAAGCTTTGCGAGACGTTGGACCAAGGAAACCAGCTCAGCAGGTTCCTTGGCGCCGCCGCATTTGTGCTTTCCCCGCATACGCTCACCACCCTCGGCGCAATCTCCTCGGAAAGCTGGCCGACAATGTTGGCACCATGGGTTGTAGTTGGTGTGTTAGGCCGCAATCCTTGGGTGGCAACCCTCGCCGTGGCGTGCATGGGGGCGGTCAATGCCACAGCAACATTGGCGGCATGTATTCCAGCGGGAATGATTGCGCTCTGGCAGCGCCGGTTTTTCGCGTGGGTACCCTGGTGTTTAGTGAGCCTGTGGTGGATTATCCCGCTGCTTGTCCTGGGGAAATACGCCCCACCGTTTACCGACTACATTGAAAACGCCGCGGTGACCACGCGCTGGCTGAACCTCACTGAGGTACTCCGCGGCACCACGAGTTGGACGCCGTTTGTGTCTACTGAACGGATCGCAGGCCACCAGCTGGTGGTTTCGGCGGAGTTTATTTTGCTCACCTGCGCGGTTGCGGGGCTAGGCATGTTTGGGTTGCGTCGGCTGCACCCAGTGTGGCGCGTGATGTTCCTGTTTGGGGTACTGGTGTTGGCAGGCAGCTTCCACGCGGCCGCCCTGCTCGACGGCCCCTTGGTGGCACTGCGGAATGTGCATAAGTTTGATCTTTTAGTGCGTCTACCACTGTGTTTGGGTTTGGCTGCGCTTCCTTTTACGGTTCGGTGGAAGTCGCGTCGCGACGCCGCGTACCTCATGTGCGTGCTCTGTGTTACCGCATCCCTGGCCCCGGCGTTTCGACTATTACCCGAAGGCTCATATCCAAAGGTCCCCGAATATTGGAACGAAGCCGCCGAATGGCTTAATGACAACGCGCAGAACACCCGCACGATGATCCTTCCTTCCGCACAATTCGCCCGATTTAACTGGGGAAATACCCGCGATGAGCCGCTACAACCACTCTTGGATGTTCCGTGGGTGGTGCGTGACGCTATCCCGCTGGTTCCCCCGGAAGCAATTCGTGGTTTGGATGGTATCAGCGCCGTTGAGGACCCCTTTACCGCCGCCCGACGCCTCGGCGTAGGCATCGTGGTGATCCGGAAAGACCTGCTGGGCAAGCATAACCTTCCGGACTATAAGGGCTTCAAGGTACACAAGTTCGGAAAAATCGACATTGTAGAGCTGGATAAAAATGCAGACATGCAGGTCACCGAGACACAACCCGTCAAGGTTGCTGGCGGCGGCGAAGTCCTTGCCCTCCTCGACCAACTTGGCGGCTACCAACCACGCGAACTAGTTTCCGAAAACGCCGATATTGTTACGGACACCCCAATGCTGGTTGAACGAAACTTCGGCCGCGTGGAAGGCGCCGTCTCCGCCCCCCTGCCCGAATCCGCAAAGGTTCGCGACTACGCATCCGCCGGACCACGAACAGTGCTAGAAACCGAGGGTCCCAAAATCTCCGCATCTTCCGCAGGAGACAGTATCCACCAGCTGGGCTGGGCCGATCCTGCGCGGTCGGTGAGCGCGGCCGTCGATAAGCAAGACAGTACGGCGTGGTTCCCCGTGGGCCGTGGGTGGATTGCGCTGCACGGCGATTTCCATGACCCCGTGGTGAAACTCCGTGGCACCCGCCGCATGGAGGTGCTGGTCAACGGCAAACCCGAAATTCTGCGCGCGGGGAAAACCGAACGCATCCAGCTCCTCGGCGATATTTCCACTGTGCGTGTCGACGTCTCGCACGGCGGCGTCGCCGAATTCAGCATCGCGGGCGAAGAAACCACCCACCGAATTGTGGTCCCCGATACTTCACCCGATGTACAACAATTCGTATTCCAGCGAGTCTTTGTGCCCACCGGCATGATCCTTCGTCGATTTACCGCGCCGCGCGATATGGAAGTAATCCTCGATTGCGAACACCCGATCACCTTGGACGGTGTAGAACACGAATGCGGTTCATCGATCCAGCTCAAACGGGGAAAGCACGACCTTGCAACACACAGTGACTGGGTGACACTCACCACCCCAGGCTTCACCACACAACCCGGGCCGCGACTCCTCATCACCGGCCGCGCCTACAACCCCGGCATGCGCGCCTACCTTGGCAACACCGAACTCACACCCACACAAATCGACGCCGCCACCCAAGCCTTCAAACTTGAACACGGCGAACCCGAAGACGTCCGCTTCGAATTCGCCGGCGACAAACCCTACCGATACGGGCTGATCGGTGGCGGCACACTGGCCGTGATTGTGCTGGGCATTCTGTACTGGCTCTTCAGACGAGGAAAACGGCTGGCACCCCTGGCAATCATCCCGTGGCGACACAGCCAACTCCTCTGGATCCTCTCCGCCGCCGTCGCCGGAATCACCGCCGGACCCGTTGGGGCATTAGCTTCCATTGCAGGGTCACTCGCCCGAAACCGATACTTCACACTACTCGGCATCGGCTTCGCCGGACTCTGGCTAGCCCACGCCCCCTGGCCCGAAATCGGATACGCAGGCGACCGCAACTTCCTCGCCTGGGCCTGCTGCATATCCCTCGGAGCACTAGCGCCCGTGAACCTGCCGGAGTGGAGGCGGGGGAAGAATTCACCTCACAAAGGAACCACAATATGAATGTTCGGTTCTTTTTCACAGGACATACCGTAACCATGAATTTCCGAAGATTTAGCCGTTGGCGCGAAGCAACCCCATCCATCGAATTCGACGCTCATCGTATTTCCTACCCCTTGCTTCGAAGTAGTTGTGTCGTAGTAGTGCATTAAGTCAACCGCTTCAGCGCAGGATATGTCGCCTTCCCAGATTTCAACTTCTCGGCCGTTTTTGGTTTGTCCGCATTTAATGGCGTTGGCTGGGCGTTCCCCTTGCGAATTTGTTGTAGTGGGTTCCGAGCTACTCGAACCACTCGAGTTGTTCGAATTCCCTCCCGGCTTGTAATCAGTCACCGGGCTTGTCGAGGAAACCAACCGATCCTTGCCGCTGATCGTAAACGCACCACCCGCGGACGAACATTCGATTTTATCCTCCGCCGGGGCTGAGCACGTAATGCTGCCCAAGGTAACCTGCTCGCCGACGTTTAATACCTGGTCAGCGCTTCGAATACCTTCCATAATGTAGTACGAAATGCCGGTATCGTGCGCAATCACCGAACTGGGACGCCCTGTGTGAGGAAACGCATTGACGTTCGGAACACTGTCATCCGCAGTACCTGCACACATCACATCGTTCGACGTCATTCTACAAGTGCCAGGCGTTCCCCCAGTCGAATATTGGAACATGTAATTGCCATCCATATTGAACTTTTCGACGTCCACCTCCTTCAGCGTTTCCGATACGCTCGACGCTACTTCCGCGCTGGTCGTTGCTGATGATTCCGGCGCACTGGCTTGCGAGGAAGTTTCGGATTCTGGACTTGCTCCACAGGCCGAAAGAAATAGCATCAATGTCGCCATAATTGGCGTGACCTTCTTGGCTACTTTCATCATTCTTAGCCCTTCCCTATTTGTTTAGATTATTTGATTTGCATTTCCAATGTTTGTTCAATTGATCGTTGTAACAATAATATAATTTGCCAAACCCGTTGTACCACAAAATTAATTTCCACCCCCTCAATTGTGGCTACCTCGAAAATCAGCACCGGCAAGCCCTTACGAAAAGAGCAGGTCGTCCGGAACTGGCGATGTTAGGTCGACAAAACAAGCCATTTAACGACCGTTCAAGTTTTACGACCTGGGGTTTTGCAGTAGCAATGTCGACAACTGGCGATGTTAGGTCAGCAAAACAAGCCAGTTCCGGACAAACCCCAGGTCAGGCATCGCACAACATCCGGCACGCCCGATGTGCACGCGCGATTCAGTGCACGTACGTTCACGCTGTAAAGAAATCCAAGTTGTATCACTACGTTTTTGGCGTCTCGCCCAGTTCGAGGTTGTTTGTGCCCACTGTGTTTGAAAAGTGTGGCAGCTCGTCAAGGTTACATGCACTGTAAAACCCCAGGTCGTCCGGAACTGGCGATGTTAGGCTGACAAAACAAGCCATTTAACGACCGTTCAAGTTTTGCGACCTGGGGTTTTGTGGTAGCAATGTCGACAACTGGCGATGTTAGGTCAGCAAAACAAGCCAGTTCCGGACAAACCCCAGGTCAGGTACGGGCGCAGCCTGCGATCAGAGAAACCACCAAGTCAAGAAGCCGAAGAAAATGCCCGACCGAAGGCCAACTAGGTGATACGTCAGGACGTCCTGGGGAATCACGATACCGATGCCGGTGTCGAAATCTTGTTCATAGAGGCTATCGCGGATGCGAGGTTGAGCACGTTGGTAGCCGATCAGGAATACCGCAAGAAATGCAGTGACGCACGAGAAAAACAGGTGGGCAGGATCCCAAAGGAAGATGATCATCAGTACCGGCACGAAAGAATGTACAAAGAGCACAAGGTTGGGTAACCAGGTTTCGATACCGATTCGGCGAAAATCAGCACACCGGTAGAAGCCTGCTCCGAGCAGTCCCCAAGAAAGCAGAAATAACATTACGAAACCTGACCAGAAGCGGGACAACACCACGATTAGGAGTAATTGGGTTGTGCCGATGGCAAAAAGATACGAACGTCGAAAAGCTCGTCTAAAGAAAAGCTTCCAAATAGAAAAGGTGGGCGGATAGGCATTGCGGGGCTTTCGCCCGATCCAAGTTGCTGCCAGCATGTCCGAAATCAGTTCCGAATTTGGAACACTCCAAACGGCCGAAGTGATCAACCGTGTGCGACCAGCGCGCAAAAGTGCAGGTAGAGATGGTTTTACGCGGAAGGAGAGCAAGAGCCTTAGGCCTGCGGTAATTATTGAACCGAAAATCGGTTCCCCAACTGACGAGCCCAGAAGCAGGCCAAGTAGGGCAAAGAGAGCGAACTGAATCCACGAGCCACTATCGAACGTACGTAGGGTTTTCATGGGGCGGTATTTGTAAATCCATTGCGGCTCCGACATTGCTCGCAGGGGGAATAAAAGTTCGATAACCCAGGAGGTTAGGAACACAGCGAGCAGAAGGGCAATGATTGCCGCGGGGCGTTCGGAGGGGCCTAGACTCTCGTTCGATATTTTGTTCAACCAAAAGGCCACACTAGCGAACGCTCCCCCAGCCCACAGGACGGCCAACGCCCAGTACAGCACGTCAGATATCCGGGAAAGAACTTGCCGAATCATAGGTGAACCACAGTGTCGCAAGCTGAAAGCAGGATCGCAGAATGTGTGGCAATAAGTACGAGTGTTCCTTGGCGTGCGCGATCCACCAACTGCTCGGCAAGAAACTCCAGCCAGGACGTATCCAAATGACGTTCTGGTTCGTCAAGCAGGAGAAATTCAACCTGATTTTCAAGGTGGCAAGCCAGGTACACGCGCTGCCGCTGACCACTTGAGAGTGTTGCTGGAAACCTGTTCAGCAGGTCAGCTAACTCCCAGGTCTGTACAGTGCGTTTATAGTCCAGACCTTGCCTATCCGCAAGCAACATCAAATGCTCGCCCACCGTAAGGTCCGGGAGGAATACAGGGTCGGCTATTCGAATGGAAAAGCCCACGGAAGGAGCCTCGCCACGCACCAGAATGGTGCCCGACACAGGTTCTAATTCGCCTGCGATTGTTTGCAAGAGCGTTGATTTCCCCGAGCCATTGGGGCCTGCGATTGCGTATAAGTTGCCCGTGCGGAATTCTTGGTGAAGGTCGCCAACCGCCGCACCATGGTGTCCGAAAACGCAATCTACCTGCAACATACTGTGACTCTAGTGGGCATCGGCGCCGTGGAGTTTTTCCGGCTGAAGACGAACCCATAGATCTGTGGGAATTGCGAACTTTCGGCCTGGTTGCTCCACCAAGATATAACTTGCAGCAGAAACGGGAATGGTGAGGGCGATGGTAAGGAGCACCACGGGCCAGAAGTGACCGTCGAAATGCCGAATTCCTAAAATCGGAAAAACCATCGAAAGCACCGCGAGATGCCACAAGAAAAACGAATACGACCATTCGCCAAGTTGTTCGAGAAACTTTGGGGTCCAGGTACCGGGAGACAACGTATATGGCAGTACAACACAAGCGGCAAACACTGCACCAGCGCACACACGGCGCAGGAATTCAATCGGACTTGGATGAATCAGCCCTGGAGGACCAAACCATGGCTGCGCCGCAACCCAAAGAGTAAGCGCTGCGAGCAACCACCACAATAAGCGCCGCTTCATGAGGCGTCGAATTTGCCATGGAACTCCGCGACGTCGAAATTCAGCGGCGAAAATGCCGACGCTGAACCAGAGGAGGAACGCGGGTGGCCAGATCTGAACATTAATCGAATCAATGGCCTGAACGAACGGAAACCATGGCCAGCCTAAACTCAGCACGGTAAGCGCAAGAACCCACTTCCAGCCCAATCGATACAGAAACGGGAGCACCAAATAAAAGGCAACCTCAACGCATAGTGACCATAAGTGTGTGAGCCCCGGATGCAGGGCTTGGGGAACATACAGTTGGGTGAGTGTGAGATTTGCCAGAATTGTGGAAATCGAAGCCCCGTACGCCTCCGGCAGGAGCAGCAACACCACGAACACCAGTACTACATACGCGGGCAGGATGCGGGAGGCGCGGCGTCGATAATAGCCCGGCGTAGGGGGCCGCCACAGCAAGAATGCTGAGAGCGCAAAAAACACGGGCACGAAGAAATCAAAACGATCCAAAACACCAGTTGTAGTGCCTGTTTGAAACGCCGCATGCGTAAACACAATGCCAACCGCCGCCACGGCACGCAACGCTTGAAGCTGAGGGTTGTAGGATTGAGTGGCCCGCATTCCCCGAAGTTTAGAGGAAAACGCATGTCCTACCGCACTCTCGCTGCTGGAGCGGTACTTTTGGGTGGCCTCGCCCTCGCACCCACGGTAGTGCACCAGGTGTACCGCGCCGAACCTGTGCTACATTCTGTGTTGGTGAGCCCTGAAGGGTCATTGGAAACGAACATAACCTTAGGGGAGCCAAGCAAAAAGGGTCGTATTAAATTAGAGGTTTCTCGGTCCGATGGCTCTGGGGAAACCGTGGAATTATTACGGGCCAATGCCTACCCCGCGGAAGGCGGGGGGTTGGAATATATGTTCCCCACAAATACGGAGCGACGTTCGTACCCTTGGTCGGATGAAAAACCGGTCGATTACGTGGATGCGGAATATATCAATGACGTTAAAGTATATAAATTTGCCAACGAACAAACTTCCGTATGGGTAGAGCCCAAGTCCGGAACGCTCGTTGACCTGCACACAAACGGCGCACGCTGGGACGAGGCCACAAAACAACGTCAATGGAACGTCGCCTACCCTCATATTCGGGCATTGAAAATTCTTGACGTCACCCGCTACTTCGGATTCCTCATTGGCGCAGGTCTTATCATTACTGGCGTGGTGCGAAAAATGCGCTCATGAGAGTATCGCCACGCCTGACGCTCGTAATTCCGATCCTTCTACCATGTGTTTTACTGTTCCCGCTACTGCTCCCCGGGCAACTCATTCACCGCGACATGGTGGTGCTGGATAATCTGGCACTCTCGCTGGGCACGTTCGGTTTCGGCGATCTACCTGCGAGAAACGCCCCGCAGGATGGCGCGTTGGCATTATTAGGCAAGGTCGTGCCGACGTCGTGGATCGCGCGGGCAGCGTTGTTCGGCGCGGCAATTTGGGGGTGCTGGAGTTTCCGAAAATGGCCAGCGGCAGCACTGCTATTGCTGGTGAATCCCTTTGTAATTGAACGTTTGTTGCAGGGGCATTGGTCGTTGGTGATTGCCGCTTGGCTACTACCAATAGTTGCCGCACCTATGTTCGGTACTCGGCGTTATGTGGCGATGTGGGCCTGCTCGTTGACGCCGACGGGCGCGGTGGCAGCGATTGCGGTAGCTGTTGCGGCTGGCACCAACCGACTGCGACTGTGCTGCTTTGGCGCGCTGTGCACCTTGCCATGGCTTGTCCCTTCGCTTACACATTCACATATGGCCGTGGGTGGCGCACAGGTGTTCGCTGCGCGTGCGGAAACGTTTGTTGGAACACTTGGCGCATTGCTCGGGCTTGGGGGAATTTGGAACGCACAAGCGGTTCCAGCTTCACGGCACATGGGTTTTGCACTCGCTGGGGTGGTGTTGTTCGCCCTGCTGATCAGCGCATTTCGGCACATCCCACCATGCTTATTGACGCTCGCGGGGGTCGGCGTATGCTTAGCATCACTCGGCTGGCTCACCCCAGGTTTTCTCGAACATGTCTTGCAACTTCCCGGCGGTGGCCTGCTTCGAGATGGACAAAAATGGATCATCCTTGCGATTCCTGCAATGGTGTTTTTAGCGCAGCATGCACGGCCCACCTGGCTGCTCGTGAGCCTCACATTACTGCAAGTTCCCGACGCCCCAGCCGCATTGTGGCAGCTCAAACCCGTCGCCGTTGAAATCAAAAGTTATGGCGAAGGGCAAGACGTATTATTCACTGACCTGCCACCAACGCTTGATCCCCGCACCAAAGCATCCCCAAGCGTTGAATCCGGCGCCCTCAAGGTCGATGGAACGCTTGTCGACGCCCCTTCTGCTCGCTACACCAAAGCACTGCAAGCCTGGCAGGAACGCGACATTCCCCAACTACAATCCTTGCAGGTAGGAGTGGTCGTTGACGGTGACTCGGTGACTGAGATTCCCGGCGTTACGCCTCGTCGCGGCTGGCCTTGGTGGACCGGACTGGGCTTGAGCCTTGGTTGGTTACTTCTTCCAATAATGCCTCTACTGCCCGCCCTGTGGCGTGCCAAGAGTAAGCGGTCGCACTCAACGGAGTAGCCCGCGGGGCGTCGATAAGCTGTGCGGTAAGCCGAATAAGTTCGGCCTTATTATCGGCCAGCGCACCCAGTTGCACACTGTCCTGGAGGCCGCCTGAGCTGCGATAACCTACGGTGGGCACACCGTGCAGCGCAGCCTCAGTCACAGCGAGCCCCCAGCCCTCCTTCCGCGACGGCATCAGATGCACCTTCGCGCGGTCCAGCAACGCATGTTTACGCTGCTCCGAAACCTGTCCATGAAACACCACCCGGTCAGCAACCCCGAGTTCACGCGCATACACACGTAATTTCGAAGCCCACCAGCCTGATCCAATCACGTCTAACACCACGTTCGGAAGCGCCGCAACAACATCCATTGCATGTTCGATTTGCTTGTGGGGAACCAGACGGGACAACGTAACCAGGTGCACCCCATCCGCAGCTAAAGGTGTGAATTCTGGGACTGGATCGGAACCATTCAAAATCACCGTAATGTCCCGAACACCCAAGCTTTGCAATTCCCTGCGGCTCGATTCCGAAACCGTAATATAACGGCAGCCCTGATGCACTTTTGGACTCACTTTCGATTCCAAAAACCAGCCCACTCGAGACAAAATCTTCCCGGCAACCGGCCACTGCTCCTTATGGCAATGATGTACCAAAATTACCGTTGGGCAACCTGCGAATATACGGGCGAAAAACGGAATTCCATTTTGGGTATCAATCACCACATCAGCGCCAGCTAAATCTCCAATTCCAATGCGCCCAAGGAGCATAGCGACCCAAGCCCTGGGATACACGGTAAACTTCCCCCCGCCGCGGGTAAACAACATTCCGTCACGCAATTCCTTGCCGTGCCCTGCCGTCCGGTAAACCACCTCATGGCCCCGCTCCGCAAGATAGCTACCCACGCGCTCTAGGTAGCGCTCACTACCACCTCCCTGGGGGTGGGTGGTATCACGCCAACACATTAGAACAATTTTCATACCGGACCCAGCCTATACAATCCCCTATCATGCGCCACTTTGCCACCCTACGTCGTTCCTTTAGTCTCCTCGCATCTTTCCCTAAAGAACAACGTGATCCTGAAGAGTTTTATACCAACCTCGCTGAGGATACTGCAGAACTCATAACGCAATTCACACCACTCATGGGAACCCGAGTGCTTGATGTCGGCGGTGGCCCCGGTTTTTTCGTCAATGCGTTCGCCAAGCGGGGTGCTTGGTACCTAGGCGTTGATCCGTTCGAAAAAGCACACGTTCGAGCGTCAGGACACGCTTTGCCCTTCGCCGATAACACTTTCGATATTGCGTATTCATCGAATGTTGTCGAACATATCCCAAACCCCTGGGACATGTGTGAAGAAATGCTCCGAGTGACAAAACCTGGCGGCTTAACCATCGTCAGCTACACAATTTGGCTCGGGCCGTTTGGTGGCCACGAAACCGGATTGTGGCAGCACTATGTTGGAGGCGAATTCGCCCGCGACCGGTACACGAAACTACACGGACACCCACCCAAAAACTCATTCGGTACTTCGCTGTTTCCAGTGTCCTGCGTAGAGGGTCTGAAATGGGCGCAACAGGTTCAGGGAGCCAAGGTGATACGTACATTTCCTCGATATCACCCGTGGTGGGCTTGGTGGATGGTCAAGATCCCCATGCTCCGGGAGTTCTTGGTAAGCAACCTTATGGTGGTATTGCAGAAGGAAACCCCGCTACCCAATCAACGTGTAGCGGGGTCCGGATAAGGAGAGCTTTTACTTTGCGTCGTTGATGCGCTTCTTCAGAGCTTCAAACTCTTCCAATACCTCTGCAGGTACCTTCGGGCCGAGTTTCGCCAGCCATGCTTCATTATCTTCAACATCCGCTGCCCACTGTTCTGCCGGTGCAGAAAGTGCTTCGCGAACATCTTCGATTGGGGTGTCCAGACCAGTCAGGTCCAGATCCTCAACGCGAGCGGTGTGGCCTGCAACGGTCTCATCGGCGCCCACGCGGCCTTCAATGCGGTCAACAATCCACTTGAGTACGCGGCTATTGTCGCCGAAGCCTGGCCACAGGAAGCGACCATCCTCACCGCGGCGGAACCAGTTGACCAGGAAGACTGCTGGCATCTTGTCGCCGCCCTTGACGCCCATGTCAATCCAGTGCTGCAAGTAATCACCAGCGTTGTAACCAATGAATGGCAGCATCGCCATTGGGTCGTGGCGCAAAGATCCGACCTTTGCCTCTGCGGAGGCAGCAGTCTGACCGGAAGCGAGCAGCGTACCAATCATGGTGGCATGGTTCCAGGAGTGAGCCTGGGTTACCAGCGGCACGGTATCAGCACGGCGTCCACCAAAGAGGATTGCGGAGATTGGTACACCAGCTGGGTCATTGAACTCTGGTGCTGCCACTGGGCACTGGCTGATTGGCACACAGTAGCGGGAGTTCGGGTGCGAGGATGGTTCATCGGAATCCGGAGTCCAGTCATTGCCCTTCCAGTCAATGAGGTGCTGCGGTTCGCCTTCGAGGCCTTCCCACCAAACGTCGCCATCATCAGTGAGAGCAACGTTGGTGAAAATGGAGTTGCCTGGCTCCATGGTGTACATGGCGTTCGGGTTGGAGGAGTAGTTGGTACCAGGAGCAACACCGAAGAAGCCGTTCTCTGGGTTCACAGCGTAGAGACGTCCATCCTCACCGAAGTGCATCCACGCAATGTCATCGCCGACGACCTGTGCGGACCAGCCTTCAATCGTGGGCTGCAGCATGGCCAGGTTTGTCTTGCCGCATGCAGATGGGAAGGCAGCAGCGATGTAGTAGTCCTTCTTCTCTGGCGAGGTGAGCTTCAGAATGAGCATGTGCTCAGCCATCCAGCCTTCGTCCTTGGCCATGATGGAAGCGATACGGAGTGCGTAGCACTTCTTGGCCAGGATGGCATTGCCGCCGTAGCCGGAGCCATAGGACCAAATCTCACGTGTTTCTGGGAACTGGGTGATGTACTTGGTGTCATTGCATGGCCACGGCACATCTTCCTGGCCTGGCTCAAGTGGGTAGCCAACGGAGTGGAGGCAACGGACAAACTCGCCGTTTTCACCAATCTTGTCCAGCGCTTCCTGGCCCATACGCGTCATAATGCGCATAGACATCACGACGTAAGCGGAGTCAGTTAGCTGAACACCTAGCTTCGGGTCAGGGTCGGTGATTGGGCCCATGCAGAATGGCACCACATACATGGTGCGGCCTTTCATGGAACCACGGTAGTGCTCGGTCATCTCTGCCTTCATTTCGGCAGGATCAGCCCAGTTATTTGTTGGGCCAGCTCCCTCTTCAGTTTCCGAGCAAATAAAGGTACGTGTTTCTACACGTGCAACGTCCGAAGGGTTTGAGCGAGCAAGGAAGCTATTTGGCTTCTTCTCCTCATTAAGTTTGATGAAAGTACCAGCTTCAACAAGCTCAGCGCCCAGACGGTCCCACTCTTCACTTGAGCCGTCTGCAAACACTACGGCCTCGGGTTGGAACAACTCAACTGCATCTGCAATCCAAGTAAGCAGTTCTTTGTTCTTGGTAGGAACAGGACCAACAAGACCCTTGATTTCTGGTGCGGACATTGGCTCTCCTGACTTAAAAGTCGTTCGACAGACTTAACACCACCAACAATAACGTCGATCATCAGTCCACGTCCCACGGTTCGGTGAGAAACACGCCACACTTAGTAATAACCAGTCCCTAACCCAAGGAAATATCATGTGCACTATGTATTTTTCTGAGAATTAACGTTGTTTTCTACCCCCATGGGGGTGCGACCGCCGTACAACTCTCCACAACCCATGCACATTCGGGCACCGACTTCGATTGCGCACCAAAACACATCTCAAACCCTCTACACCCAACTGGTACTATCCAGTTGAAAAAATGGCATCAAAGATGTACTGCGCCATATTGAGTTCATGCCAATCTCCGGGGCACAATAGTGCAGATGTCTAATTCTGATAATTCCCACATTTTATCCACTGGTGAACTCCCAGCTGGCCGTCCGCTTCAGTCCACTTTTGATGATGGCCTCGATTACCCACGCTTAGGTAGCGTTAGTTTCCGGCGTGGCACCCTCACAGAAAACCAAGAAAAACTCTGGCAGCAGCACTGGCCCGAACTAGGCAAAGTCCTCGCCGATGAACACATTGATATTGCTGATTGGTTCGGCAGAAATGATCATCCGACCATTGTGGAAATAGGTTCTGGCACGGGAACATCCACAGCTGCGATGGCGCCACTTGAAGCAGATACCAATATCATCGCCGTTGAACTGTATAAACCTGGGCTCGCAAAACTATTGGGATCAGCCGTCCGAAACGAACTCACCAATATCCGTATGATTCGCGGCGACGGCGTCGAAGTTATCAACCGCATGTTCGAACCCAGTTCAATTGACGGTATTCGAATCTTCTTCCCTGACCCTTGGCCCAAAGCGAGGCACCATAAACGCCGTATCATTCAGTCCGGTACGCTGCGTCTTTTCGCATCTCGCCTCAAACCAAACGGTGTTTTGCATGTCGCCACAGATCATGCCGACTATGCTGAGTGGATCAAAGAACTTGTCCATATTGAACCTTCGTTGGAATACATGGGCTGGCCTTGGGATGATTGCCCCCAGCTCACTGATCGCCAGATAATTACGAAATTCGAAGGAAAAGGCTTAGACAAAAACCATATAACTACCGAGTTTTTATGGCGAAAGAGGCCCTAATTGTCTGAGAATGCGTTTGTTACCCACAACTATGGCCTTAGCGACGTCTCAGGTCCGCCAAGTTTATTGCTTATTTGGGACGCCCCCAACCTAGATATGGGATTGGGGGCCATCATTGGTGGCCGCCCAACCACCGTTCATCGTCCACGGTTCGATGCCATTGGCCGCTGGCTCCTCGACCAAAGCGCAGCTCTCGGAGAACACATCATTCCCGAGGCGACTGTCTTTACCAATGTCACCCCGGGAGGCGCGGATGCGATTCGCCCCTGGGTTGAGGCGCTGCGGAATGTTGGTTTCGCCGTCTTCGCCAAACCAAAGCTCGATGAAGAGTCTGATGTTGACCCGGACATGCTGGAGCATATTCGACGTCGCCACGCTGAAGGCTGTTTGGAAGGGCTCATCGTCGCCAGTGCTGACGGCCAGAATTTCCGCGAATTACTTGAAGAGCTTGCCCAACACATTCCAGTTCGAGTGATTGGGTTCCACGAGCATTCCGCCTGGGCGGTTGCTTCGGAAAATTTGGAGTTTACTGATTTAGAAGAAATTCCTGGGGTTTTTCGGGAGCCTCTACCTCGTGTGAGTTTGGATTCGCTTCCGGAATGCGGCGCGTGGCTGCAGCCATTCCGCCCGCTGTCTGCCCTTTTGTCTGGGAGGAAGGACTTGTAACGCATGTTTCTTGCGTGGGGGCGCTTTGCCTACAGATTTCGATATATTGTGCCCTTTGTAATTATTGGACTTATTCTCACTCTGTATCTTCTGGCCGGCACCAAACTCGGCGAACGAATGAGCCAAGAAGGTTGGGACGACCCCGGTTCCTCCTCCACCCAAGCTGCAAAAATCGAACAGGAAGTGTTTGGTCGTGATAACAGGGGTGACGTCCTGTTGTTGGTCACCGCCGAATCCGTCGATGACCCAGCAACGTACGCGGCCGTCGGCAAGCATTTAAAGTCGCTGCAGGAGCGGTACCCCAACGAGATTGCGCAAATAGACAGCTACTTTGCCACGCCCACCGGAACGCTCACCACCGAAGACCGCCGCATGGCCTTCGCCTCCGTCGGGTTGAAGGGCGAGGGCGAGGACGTGCTCAAAAACTTCCGCAAGGTGGAATCTGCGTTTACCGACGCCGAGCTGCCTGAAGGAACGCGCATAGAGGTCGCCGGCTCCACCGCCATTGCCGACGCCCTCGACGAAGGCATGGCAGGCGACATCAAGCGCGCAGAACTCTATGCCCTACCTGCCGTCGCTTTACTTCTCCTTGTAGTGTTCGGCTCACTCGTTGCATCCACAATGCCGCTGATCGTCGGCGTACTTTCAATCCTCGGTTCCCTTGGTGTGCTGTCCTTGCTTGCCACCCAAACCCAGGTCAATGTCTTCGCGCAATCAGTGGTAACACTCCTGGGGTTGGGACTGGCCATTGACTACGGTCTGTTCATGGTGTCTCGATTCCGCGAAGAGCTCGATTCCGGCTCTCCCGTAAACCGCGCAGTAGCAACAACAACCGCTACCGCCGGTACCACCGTGGTCTTCTCTGCCGCCATGGTCGCGGTAGCCTTATCCGGACTCCTGCTGTTTCCGCAGGCCTTCCTAAAATCCGTGGCCTACGGCGCCATCAGCGCGGTGGGCCTGGCCGCCATATTGTCCATTACGGTGTTGCCATCGCTGTTTGGCCTGCTGGGCAAGAACATCGATAAGGGTATGATCCGGCGTCCCAAAAATAGGAATTCCAATTGGGAAGATACCCTGTGGGCACGCATCCCTACCTGGGCAATGAAGCACGCCAAAACGATGACGATCCTGGGAATCGCGGCGCTGATTCTCTTTACGCTGCCCCTGGCTGGCATCAAATTCGGTGGCATCAACGAGACCTATCTGCCACCGAACAATGACGCCCGCGTGGCCCAAGAGAAATTCGACGCAAACTTTAATATCCGCTCCGAGCCAATCAAACTCGTGATTACCGGTGCGGACGAACAAGCAATCGTTGACATACACAAACAAACCCGCGAGATCGAAGGCCTCACCGGCGTGTTTGGCGCGAGCCGCCCCACCAAAGACGGCACCACCGTGTTGTCCACCGGTATTGCCAACCGGGAAGATCACGCGAAAATCGTCAATGAGCTGCGGAATATTAAAACCCCCGATCATGTCACCATGTATATCGGCGGCACGCCAGCGCTGGAAGTGGAATCTATCGAAGCGCTCTTCGATACCTTGCCGTGGATGGCGCTGTATATTGTGCTCGCCACATTTATCCTAATGGCACTGGTGTTCGGTTCAATCATCCTGCCCGCTAAAGCCGTGATTATGACGATCTTAGGGTTGGGCACCACCCTGGGCGTACTCACATTGATCTTTATGAACGGCCTCGGGTCCACGGTTTTCGGTTTTACCCCCGGCCCGCTGATGAGCCCCGTCCTAGTGCTCATCATGGCAATCGTGTACGGACTCTCCACCGACTACGAGGTATTCCTAGTATCGCGCATGGTCGAGGCTCGGAATAAGGGCGCCACCACGGACGATGCCATCCGATACGGCACCGCCCATACCGGCGGGATTATTACCGCAGCTGCCGTGATTATGATTGTGGTCTGCGGCGCATTCGGCTTCTCCAATATCGTCATGATGAAGTACATCGCGTTCGGCATGATCGTTGCTCTCTTCCTCGACGCCACCATTATCCGAATGCTGCTCGTACCGGCCGTCATGCACCTCCTACGAGACGATAACTGGTGGGCGCCCAAACCAATCCAGAAAGCTGCGGAATTCCTAGGCCACGCCGGAACCCCGACGTCCAAGGAAGTGAAAGAAGTGCCGATGCCCCGCGCCGTCGATACGCATGAAGAAATGCCCCTACACAGCGCCGAACTGGACGAAGCCACCGCAATGCGCGGCGGACGCAACGCCCGCGACGACGCCGAACTCATCCCCTTCAGCGTCCTCATGGCCCGTTATGGGGAGGACAAACCATAGCACGCTATCTACGCCGCCTGCTCCCCATCGCCGTCATCCTCGCCGCACTCTGGTTCTTCCGCGACGAGCTTGACCCCGCAGCAGCAATCACACAACTCCGCAACGCCGAACCAGGGCCTCTGCTGCTCGGTTGTGCCACCGCGATCCTCTCGTTAGTGGCGATGGCGGAGGTCATGCGCGTGCTGCTTGGGGCAGGTGGCACCCGCGTCTCACTCCGGCACACCGCCGGCCTCACCTTTGGGGCAAATGCGCTTTCGACCAGCTTTCCGGGCGGCGCGGCGATTTCTACCGTGCTTCAGTTTCAGGTTATGCGGCACTGGAAAGCCAGCCCGCTGTTGATTTCTTGGTTTATTGTGTTCTCGGGCGCGCTGTCTACGGTCTGGCTGATCGCACTGGGGGTCGGTGCAATTATGCTTCGCGACGCCGCCTTCAACGTCTGGTCAATGACGCTTCCGCTGCTCGGAATGTCCTGCTTAGCTGGGGTTGTTTGGTGGGCTACCAACCATCCAAAGCAGCTCGCACGCGTTGTTGAACTAGTGTTCCCACCGGTAGAGCGTGGATTGCGACGCATTATCTTGGGCTTTGCCAATCTTCTGCCCCGGATCAGCGTCATCGCAGGACTTCGCCATCGTTGTGAACGTCTCGCCGCCCGTCCGCTCGCCGGCGGCACCAACGCAGTAATCGAACATATTTACCAATTGGAGGCGGTGCGGCTGACCCGCGTTCGCTTCGGCTGGGCCGCCCTCTGCTCCCTCTCCAACTGGCTTTTCGACGCCGCGACCCTCGGGCTCACAGTATGGGCACTCACCGACGTGGTTCCTGACCCCGGAGCAATCTTGCTGGCATTTATCACCTCCAAGATTGTTGGCTCAACAAATCTCACCCCGGGAGGATTGGGCCCAGTCGATGGCGCCCTCGTGGGAACGCTGATCGCCACCGGATTCCACAGTCCCGACGCATTAAGCGCAGTAATCCTCTACCGATGCATTTCCCTCGGCATGATCACCGCCATCGGATGGGTAGTCTATTTGCTCAGTCCCTGGCGGAAACACAACCAACCCGCCAAGGTAAACTCCAAACCATGACACTCGTCCTTGACCTTGTAGCCATCGCGATCTTCGGGTTCCTCGCACGGGCCGCCCACCAGACCCCCGACATGCCCTTGAACTTCGCGAACTGGGTGGACACCACCTGGCCATTCGCCCTCGGCGTACTACTCGGTCACGCACTACTCATTGTGCTGAAGGGGCGCATTAACTCTGGAGTTGTGGTGTGGCTCACCGCCGTCATTACCGGACTTGGGATCTGGGCGGTTCGCCACGGCGCGGTCCCCCACTGGTCCTTTATCATGGTGGCCTCCATCACCTCCGCGCTCTTGCTGTTCGGTTGGCGCGGACTTGCGAAGCTTCGCGCCCGGAAGGCTTAAGTCGGTTTCGGTTTGCGCTGGGCGCCGCTTTCGCCTGGCCGCCGGGGGTTGTCACAGATTCCATAAAATTCTGGGTTTCTGATGGAATCTGTGACGGGAAATTACGTTGCGCGCAACCGCTGACCTGCGATCTGTCACAGATTCCATTTTTTCGGCAAAATTTATGGAATTTGTGACAAAAAAGGCCGTTTTTCGTCGCAGATTCCATAAAATTCTCGTTTTTTATGGAAAGTGTGACAGATGCCTGGTGAACGCTTGTGCCCGATCTAATTTCCTGTCACAAATTCCATTTTTTCGGCCGATTTTATGGAATCTGTGACAAGTGCACACAACCCATACCCAAACTTGTGACCTGACACACTTTTCTGGCGCCGTGGACAGGAAAAAGCACCTCCCGGTATTGGGAGGTGCCGAAAGGTCCGGTATTAGCGGTTGAAAGCCTGCATCAGGTTAAACCAAGCAACAGCAATAGTGCCAAAGATGTCGCCGAAAATATCGAGAGCAGAGCTCAGCATAGTCAGATCTCCTTGTGTGGCAGTTTCAGTCTTGTTCATAATTGCCTTTATCTAGCGCGGACTACTTACATAGGCATGATCGTATGTTTCTTAGGTACCGTTACTTCCTTTTTGGAATCCAATTGCCGAAGCGCTTGGCGTAACATCACCCGAGTTTGGTTCGGTTCGATCATGGCGTCGATATAACCACGTTCCGCTGCAACGTAAGGACTCGTCATATTCTCGTCATAGAAATCCATGAAGATTTTCTTCATGTACTCACGTTGCTCTGGCGGAGCCGCAGCTAATTGACGCCCTTGGATCATAACCGCAGCGGCGGCCGCTCCCATAACTGCTACCTGCGCGGTCGGCCAAGCGAGGTTAATATCACCCGTCAAATTCTTCGAACCCATGACCGCATAAGCGCCTCCGTAGGCCTTCCGAACTATCAGCGAAATTTTAGGAACTGTGGCCTCTACCACGGAGAATCCCAGCTTTGCGCCACGGTGAATGAGGCCTACCTTTTCTTGCTGGACACCTGGTAAATAGCCCGGCGTATCCACAACAAAAATCAGCGGGATGTTGTAAGCATCACAAATTCGGATAAAGCGAGACGCTTTGTCTGCAGCGTCAGCATCAATACATCCAGCGAAGTGCAGCGGTTGGTTTGCAACCACGCCGACTGAACGGCCGTCGACACGCGCAAATGCGGTGATCATATTCGGCGCGTAATCTGGCTGCACCTCCAGTACATCATCGTTGTCGAAGATCTGGGTGAGCAGGTCCATCATGTCGTAGGCCGCGTTGGTGTCGTCGGACATGAAGTGATCGAGTGCGTAATCCCGCTCCGTAAGCTCATCACTCGGAGCCCAAAATTCGGGACTAGGCTCATCACAGGAAGACGGCAGATGATCCAGCAAATCGTGGACGTAAGCGAACGCCTCCTCCTCCGACTCCGCAACATAGGACACATTGCCATTCAGTGCCTGCTGATGCGCGCCACCGAGCTCAGCGGAGGTGATCACCTCACCGGTGACCTCGCGGATCACATCCGGTCCTGTCACGTACATTTCTGCGCGGCCCTCAACGGCAACGACGAAGTCAGTAGTCACAGGGGCATAGACGGCGCCGCCGGCGGACTTACCCATCATGATGGAGATCTGCGGGCTCCGGCCGGAGAGCGGTAATTGGCGGCGCGCGATTTCCGAATACATGGCCAAAGAGGTCACAGCGTCTTGAATACGTGCACCACCGGAATCTTGGATGCCGATCACAGGGCAACCGATCTTGATGGCCATATCCATGACTTCACAGACTTTCCGGCCGAACGTCACACCCACGGAACCGCCGTAGACGGTTTTATCATGTGCGTACACTGCCACTGGCCGACCACCTATGCGACCATATCCGGTAACAACACCGTCACCATACGGCGCATCCGGATCATCTGGAGTCCGCCCAAGTGCACCAATTTCTACAAAGGAGCCAGGGTCAAGCAGCCGATCTATACGCTGACGGGGTGTAGTCAGTCCAGCGGCATCACGCTTTGCCCGAGCACGCTCGCTGCCCGGATCCTGCGCCTTAGCAAGCCTAGCACGCAGGTCAGCGAGCTTTTCTGCCGTTGTCATTCCTTAGTTTCCTTCTAGATGTGCCTCGATTTCATTCAGACGACGGCTTAAGTGCGCGCCTACTGTTGCGATTTCGGGCTCATCCACGATGGCGAGGTGGTCACCTCGCAGCTGGATAATGTCTAACTGTTCTACGATAGCGGACCAACCGCCATCAACGTGAATGTGGGCGTACCGAGGCTCGAGCTCTATTGCCCCCTCGTGCATACGCTCCGCACGGAACAGCATCACTGGCACATCAACATCGGCCCAGTGCTCCAACTGAAGTCGATCAAGTATGCGATTGTCCACAAAGCTTGCGCGCTGGTGTTCTAACACGCCAGCAGACAAGCCATGGGCGGAAGCATCGGTATTGGCCAAAAACTCAGCCATCATGGTTAGCAGTGCATCTTCACCAGCGGTTTCCAGAAGTTCATAGGGCACCGGGAAATCTAGGTTATAGGTCTTTTTAGCAAACGCAGAGTAGCGTTCCCAGCGGGCTTTCGCCTCTTCGATGGTGTCAGGAATCTCTTCGGCTGGCTGCACAGTATCTAGGAGCACAATCAATGCGACGTCGACATCGCTGTTCACTAACTGGTGAGCAACCTCATAGGCAAGTGCACCGCCGAAACTCCAGCCACCAAGCACCACCGGGTGACCATCAGCGAGTGTTCGGATTTCATCCAAATAGGCGGCGGCACGATCTTCCAGAGTGCCTTCCAGCCGCTCCACCCCATAGACAGGGATGTCCTCCGGGAGGCGTCGCATCAGCGGCTGGTACACCACCGAGGAGCCGCCTGCCGGGTGGAACAGGAATACCGCCGGACGATCCGAACCTTCCGGACGTTCCCGCAGAACACGGATATTCCCCTCCACCTCGGATTCCAGGCCTTCGCGCACAATATTAGCGATGTCTTCCAGAGCTGGAGCAAGACGAATATCGTCTCCAAAGATCTCAATACCACCGCGTTCGGTAAGCCGCTCAGCAATCGCCTCCGCCATTGCATCATCAATTTCAGGCAAGGGGCTAGTCACACCAGCTGGCGCAGCGCCTGTGATGCGTGCCCAAGTGGCAAACACCAAGCGTTCGGAGGCGTCCCGCGGCGCAACACCCACGCCACCAGCCGCCTTCGGCGCTGCCTTTTCTTCCGCAGCGGGCACAACCTCAACAGACTCCCCGGAGGCTCTACCGGCAACGAGGTCTTCCACGAGGTTGACTACGTCAGCAACCGAGGCATCACGAAGCGCCTGAACTTGAAGCGGCGGGATTTGGAAGTCGTGTTCAATGCGGTTTTTAATGCGCATTCCCATCAGCGAGTCCAGGCCCAAATCAATGAGCGGAAGCTCACCCGGCAGATCGTCAACGTCGTAGCCCATGGACTCGGACACGATCGCACGCATGCGCTGTTCCACTGTTTCCCCGCTGCTGGGATCCCAGTACCTGCCTTCAATCTCGGCATCGAGGTCACCAAAGGTACGCGCAGCACCCGCATCAAGATCAAGCTGCTCGCTCGACCCACCCGCAACAGCAGGTTCACTGACAGGAGCAACCATTGGGGTGCCAGTGGCAAAACCTTCGGCAACAAGTGTCGAGCTATCACCATCCACCCAGTAGATCGTCACGGCAACGCCGCCAAGGTTTTTATGCGCAACCGTCGTCAAATCACCCGACGGTGGAAGTGCATGTTTCTCTTCCACGGCAACCACGGTGGCTTCCGGAAGAACGGCGATGGCCGCGGCGTCGATAAGCGCCTCGGCGGAGGGAACTTGCTCCGCAAGTGCACTAAACGCAACGCTGCCATCGGGGAGATTCACGCGGTGGCCGGGCAATGAAACGCTGCCTGTTGAGGGACGCGCGGCAGTCCAATACCGTTGCTGCTTCCAGGTCACGCCGGGGCAATCGGCGAACTCACCGGAGCCCACAATACGGTCAAGGCGGACCGGCAAACCAGCAACATAGAGCTTGGCCAGCAAGTCACGCAACGTCTCCGAAGGCGAAACCTTACGCTTGAGCGTAAACAGCAGTTGCGCGTCACTCTTACCAACAGAGAATGCGGTGTTCATCATGCCCATCAGCGCCACCGGGTTCGGGCAGATCTCCACAAGCATTTCGTGGCCGGCCGCAAACGCCGCAGTGGTTGCCTCCAAGAACCACACGGAACCACGCGTGCAGCGCAACCAATAGTCGGAATCATGAACAACCGAACCCGGCTGATACACAGTCCCCTTATCCACCGAACTAAACAGCGGAATCTGCAACGGCTGCGGCTGGATATCAGCGGTTTCTGCCGCCAGTTCACCAAGCAGCGGCTCCACCGCGCTCGTATGACCAGCGCCTTTCACATTCAATAGCCGGGCAAGCTTGTTCTCTGCTTCCAGTTTCTCTACAAGCTTGACCACTGCTTCCCTGGGGCCACCAACAGTAGTCATGCCAGGACCTGCATATACGGCTGGCTCAATCCCCTCATATTCCGGGTTTTCCGCGATAAACGCATCCAGATCCTCGGCTGCGAATTCCACAACCGCCATGGCGCCCAGCTGGTCTTCAGATAGGGAATTCTCACCCTCGCCCATCAGCCGCGAACGGTGGCAGGCAATGCGCATGGCGTCCTTAGCGCTCAAGCCGCCAGCAGCGTAGGCGGCGGCGATTTCACCCATGGACATCCCCATCACGGCCGCCGGACGCGCACCGAAGTGAGCCAGTAAATCAGTGAGGGCGATCTGGATCGCGGTAATGCCTACCTGCGCGGTTTCTGTGTTGTAGGTGACGGCATCGTCTTCAATGATGTCAATGAGCGACCACCCGGATTCGAAGGTGATTTCATTATCCAGTTCCATGAGCCGCTCACGGAAAAATGGCGAGGTATATAGCAGGTCCTTGGCCATTTTCCGGTATTGGGACCCGAAACCGGAGTACACAAATACGGGGCCCGGGTTGAGCGGGCTATCGGCAACGCTTACGCCTGCTGTTTTCTTGCCGTCAGCGACGATCCGCAGCCGCTTCACCGCTTCTTCGGCGTTGCTGGCCGCCACCACCGCGCACGAACGACCGTGGTTTCGCCGCGCAAGGGAACGCGCAACGGGCTCAAGGTTTGCGCATCCCTCCAGGTAGTCGGCCAAATCTGCCGCTGCTTGTCGACGCCGCGACGGCAACAACCCACCCACAGGCAACAGGTACTGCTCACTATCAAGCTCGGCTGGTTCCTTGATGGCGCTGACCGAATACTCCTCTGGATCAAATTCCGCGATCACAGCGTGAGCGTTCGTTCCGCCAAAACCGAACCCGGAGACGCCAGCGATTGCGCGGCCCGAATACTTCGGCCATTCGCGTGGGTCTTCAACAACTTCCAGGTGCTCAGCATCAAAATCGATATATGGGTTCGGACCAGCATAATTCACCGTCGGCGGCAGCACGCCATGCTGCATCCCCAAAACGACCTTCACCACACCCGCAGCACCAGCGGCGGATTCCGAGTGCCCGAAATTCGTCTTCGCGCTTCCCAAAAGTAACGGGCTGGCGGTATCACGTCCATGGCCCAATACCGCACCAAGCGCCGTTGCCTCGATGGGATCGCCCAGGATTGTGCCGGTGCCATGGGCTTCCACATAATCGACCATTTGTGGATCAACGCCCGCATCCATATACGCACGTTCCAATACCTCGACCTGGGCCTCCGGGTTCGGTGCCGTAAGACCATTTGATCGACCGTCAGAATTCACCGCCGTACCTTTGATCACCGCAAGGATGGTATCCCCGTCGGCGATCGCGTCGTCGACACGCTTAAGCACGATGAGCCCAGCGCCGTCGGAACGCACAAAACCATCAGCATCCTCAGAAAATGCGTGAATCCTGCCGCTTGGGCTGAGCACCCCCAGCTCCCCAAACGCCGTCGTAACAAACGGGCTAGCCAAAATATTAACCCCGCCCGCAAGTGCCATATCCGTATCCCCATAACGCAATGCCCGCACCGCATGGTGAACGCTCACCAACGACGACGAACACGCGGTATCCACATTGACTGACGGCCCGCGGAAATCAAAAGCATACGACACCCGGTTTGGAATAATCGAACTTGCCGTACCCGTCAGCGCATATGGATGCGCCTCAGCAGGATCCGAGGCGATCATCATTCCATAATCATTATTGGAACTACCGATATACACACCAACGTTTTTTCCGCGCAGCGAACTCGCCGGAATATGCGCATGCTCGAGGGCTTCCCACACAAGCTCCAGCGCAATTCGCTGCTGGGGATCCATATTGGCGGCTTCTACCGGGGATAACCCGAAGAACTCCGCATCAAAGCTTGCAATATCGTCTAAATA
>JAUMZC010000144.1 GCA_030528295.1 Corynebacterium sp. | reverse complement strand
TCCTTTCCGTAGCAATGTGAGTAGCGCAAACAAAGAAGCTACATGTGATTCGCCCCATAATCTTAGCGGAGTATCCGCAAGGAAGGCACACTCCCACCAGCGTAACGTTTCCCAACAAAACATGGAGAAAAATGCGATAAAACTTGAACTACCAGGCAGAAAAAAGTGGCTGAGGAACATCCTCAGCCACTTCGGGAAATTTGGTAGTTAGTTCGTAAAACGCACCACAATTACCAATTTCTCTGGACTATATGCATAGCCCAAGCAATAGTGAGTGCTCGTTTGGGAGTAATTATGGAACGCCTCATCCGCTAAGAACTTTTCAGCAACGCCTTGTGCATTGAGCTGCGCGCCCAGGTCATACACAAACGCAACTTCCTTCTCATCCTCCAGTGGTTCCGTGCTCGCCCCATTCAAAATCTCGACAGCACGGGCGTTCGCGGCAGCAACAGCTTCATAATCATCCACAACCAGCAGGTTTCCGAAATTCGGCGGCATTTGATTCCGGATTGCCGTAGCCATTGTGTTCGCTTCCGAAAGGGTCAGAGTTATGTTGCGGCTATTTTGCTGATGTGCAACCTCCTGGGTAAACGCATTCGGCCCATCAGGTGCACCAGAAATTAAAGTAACCAGCAAGCTCACAAGAAAGCCCAGCGCTGAGCCGTGCTGCCTAAGAAAATCCAACACGGGTTTAAACACTGAACGTGTCACCCTACTGCCTCCTCCAAAATGCAACCCAAAGTGCCCGCAGCAGACCTACATGTGATTTATGAAAGAATTACCGCTGAACAGCACTAAGAGCGAAAATAACTCTTGTAAGTAGGGTACCATTCACGCTACTGAACTGGGTAAAAAGATAACCAACACATCCCCCCATTCCATATGGTTTACCCAAGGTGTCAATTATCCAGACTAGAAGGAGAGATAGGAATGGCGGCAGCGTAAGGTAGTGAGGAAGTATTGAACCTCAAGCCTTATCAAGGATATCGAACCCTATGTCTCGACCATTGCGAGTCGCAGTTGTTGGTGCGGGCCCTGCCGGCATCTACGCTTCCGACCTACTTATGAAATCTGATACCGCTTGTACTGTCGACCTCTACGAGCGCATGCCAGCACCATTCGGCCTGATTCGCTACGGTGTGGCACCGGACCATCCACGCATTAAAGGCATTGTGAATTCGCTGTACAAGGTATTGGACAAGCCGGAGCTTCGCCTGCTGGGCAATATTGATGTTGGCAATGAGGTCACCATTGATGAACTGCGCGAGTTTTATGACGCGATTATTTTCTCCACTGGCGCGACTGGAGACCGTGACCTTGATATCCCCGGCGCCGACCTCGAAGGCTCCCACGGTGCAGCCGAATTCGTAGGTTTTTACGATGGCAACCCAGAATTCGAGCGTTCTTGGGAACTCAACGCCAATAAGGTCGCCGTGGTTGGCGTGGGCAATGTTGCGCTGGACGTCGCACGTATCCTGGCCAAGACCGGCGATGAGCTGCTGGTCACCGAAATCCCGGACAACGTCTACTCCTCCCTCAAGGGCAACCTGGCCGAAGAAATTCACGTTTTTGGACGCCGCGGCCCAGCTCAGGCGAAGTTCACCCCACTGGAGCTGAAGGAACTCGATCATTCCCCCACAATCGAAGTGATTGTCAACCCGGAGGACATCGACTACGACGAAGCTTCCATCGAAGCCCGCCGCAACTCCAAGACCCAAGACCTCGTGTGCTCTATTTTGGAGCAATACGCCATGCGTGACCCCAAGGGCGCACCACACAAGTTGTTCATTCACTTCTTTGAAACCCCCGTGGAAATCCTGGGCGAGGACGGAAAGGTCGTCGGCCTTAAAACGGAACGCACCGAGCTTGACGGCACCGGCAATGTTCGCGGCACGGGGAAGTTCACTACCTGGCCAGTGCAGGCTGTGTACCGCGCCGTGGGCTATCGTTCCGACGCCGTGACCGACGTCCCGTTCGATGCTGAGCGCGCCGTCATCCCGAACGACGGCGGCCACGTGATTGACCCGGAATCCAACTCCGCCATCCCGGGCCTGTACACCACCGGCTGGATCAAGCGCGGCCCAGTGGGACTCATTGGCAACACAAAGTCCGACGCCAAAGAAACCACCGATATGCTCCTCGCCGACTTCAAAGCTGGAAAGCTCACACCACCAGCCAAGCCCGACGCTGACGCGGTAGTGAAATTCCTGGAAAGCAAGGGCATTGCCTACACCACTTGGGCTGGTTGGCATAAGCTCGATGCCGCGGAACGAGGACTTGGTGAGGCCGAGGGCCGCGAACGCAAAAAGATTGTCGAATGGGACGATATGGTCGAACATGCCCGCCACGATGCTAGTTAATTAGCTCACACTGATATGCCGATGCTGTACATGTAAAACTAGCCAAACACCAGCCAGATACCCCCTTGATACCCCCATTGCGGGATCATAGGGGGTGTAATTTTTACCGCTTTTAGGTCCTCTTAGTGAGAAGATTGCGAAATTCTTTGTTATTACGTGTATCTTCAAACGCCATGAACAACTACTTCGCGGTCTCTCATCTCACGCAGCTCAGCGCCCTGGAAGTACATAAGCTCTATAAGCTGCGCGTGGATGTGTTCGTCCATGAGCAGCGCTCCCCCTACGCAGAAATTGACGATATCGACGCCCTGCCAACCACCAACCATATGCAGGCTTGGGATTCCGAAAAGCACCTGCAGGGTACTGCACGCCTTTATCCGGAAGATGGTCGTTGGCATCTTGGCCGTGTGTGCGTTGCCAAGAAATATCGCGGCATTGGTCTCGGCGCCGAGATCATGCGCCAAACCCTACGCCTCGCATACGAACAAAACCCCGAATGGGACGTGTTTATTGAGGCGCAAGAACAGCACCTGAAGTTCTACGAGAACCTGGGCTTCAAGGCACTTGGCGAAGCCTACGACCTCGATGGCGTCTCCCACGTTCCAATGCTCATGACCAACACTGATCTTGCAGCGATGTTCGCCTAAACATTCGCCAAACCCACCTTTAGCTCACAGCACAGCTAAAGGGCGGGGGCGTCGAAAAGCATATTAGTTTTCCGTGACCTGAATCAGGCCCGCCGCCTGCCGTGCGCGCGCACGTGCGATTGTCGTGTTTTCCGCCGTGGCCAGCGCAACCCCCATACGGCGCTGCACAAACGCCTCGGGCTTGCCAAATAACCGCAGGTCAGTCTCCTCGATCGCCAGCGCCTCCGCCAGCCCCGAGTAGCAAACACTAGTTTGATCCATGCCTCCGTAAATGACCGCAGAGGCACCCGGAGAAACGCAGGTCACGTCGATTGGCAAGCCCAGAACCGCCCGCGCGTGAAGCTCGAATTCGGACAAACGTTGGCTAACCATGGTGACCATGCCAGTGTCGTGCGGCCGCGGCGAAACCTCCGAGAAATACACATCGTCACCCGCCACAAAAAGCTCCACACCGAAGACTCCACGGCCCCCTAACGCGCCGGTAATCCGCGCCGCAACCGAACGTGCATTCGCCAGGGCGATCGGGCTCATTTGCACGGGCTGCCAGGACTCGATGTAATCCCCATCCTGCTGGATATGCCCGATCGGTTCGCAGAACCAGGTGGCATCTTCGCCGGTCGCCGGATCGATAGAACGTACCGTGAGCATGGTGATTTCGTAGTCGAAATTGACAAAACGTTCGATAATTACGCGGCCGCCTGGAACCCTGCCGCCACTGCGCGCATAGTCCCAAGCCGCATACATATCATCCTCCGAGTTCACCACAGACTGCCCTTTGCCCGAAGAACTCATCACCGGCTTGACCACACACGGGAAACCCATGTGCGCAATGCCCTGCTGATACTCCTCATACGTACCCGCGAACGCATACGCCGAGGTAGGCAACCCTAAACGCTCGGCAGCGAGGCGTCGGATGCCTTCCCTGTTCATGGTCAGCTGCGTGGCCCGTGCCGAAGGAATCACCGTGGTACCAGCAGCCTCAATCTCCACCAACGCGCCGGTGGCCAGCGCCTCAATCTCCGGCACAATAAAATCTGGCTTGACCCGAGAAACCAAGTCATGGATCGCCACCGGATCAGTCATATCCAGCGTGTAGTAGTAATGA
>JAUMZC010000143.1 GCA_030528295.1 Corynebacterium sp. | reverse complement strand
ATGGAATGATGAGAAAACTGGTTTACACAAACATACCGAGCATGAGCCTAGTGCCAAGCTCGGGTAATGCATTGTGTGGATTGAGAGAGTTTCTACGTTGGAGTTTCCATGACTAATTTCAAGTTGATTTCTGATGCTGAATGGCGGCAACGTCTCAATGCGGAAGAATACCGCGTACTCCGCGAGGCTGGCACTGAAGCGCCTTTCCAAGGTGAATTCACCGACCATAAAGCCACAGGAATATATTCATGCCGCGCTTGTGACGCCGAATTGTTCCGCTCCAATCAGAAATTCGACTCGCACTGTGGTTGGCCATCGTTCTTCTCCCCATTGGCCGAAGACCGGATTATTGAGCGCACCGATCGTTCGCATGGCATGGTCCGTACGGAAGTACTGTGCGCTAACTGTGAGTCACACCTCGGGCACGTGTTCGCCGGCGAAGGTTACGACACACCCACAGATTTGCGTTACTGCATTAATTCCATCTGCTTAACATTCGAATCCGAGGAATAATCCCTGCAAAAACATCACCCCCGCCACTGCGATTGCATTTCGCATGGCGGGGGTATTTTCACATCCGGTGATGCGTGGCTAAGGCATCACTTCGATGATCTCCGCAATGTCTTTTACGCGCCGTCCGCTAAAGAACGGAATTTCTTCTCGCACATGAAGGCGTGCTTCGGTGTACCGCATGCGATGCATCAAGTCGACGTTACGGTGCAGTTCCGGGGCTTCGAATGCCAAGATCCACTCGTAATCGCCGAGAGCGAATGCTTGGACGGTGTTTGCTCGCACATCCGGGAAGTCACGTCCTGCACGACCGTGTTCAGCCAGGATACGGCGACGATCCTTTTCGTCCATCAAATACCAGTCATAGGAGCGGACGAACGGGTACACCGTGATCCAGTCGCCCGGAGCTTCACCCATGATGAACGACGGCAAATGGGACTTATTGAACTCTGCTGGACGATGCAGTGCGGTGCCAGACCAGTACGTTTCGCTGCATTGGCCGAGTGTGGTGGTGCGTCGGAAATCATTGTAGGCAGCCTGGAGGTCCACGATCTCTTCTGCATGCCACCAAATCATATAGTCTGCGTCCGCACTAAGTCCCGAAATATCGTAGATGCCGCGGACAGTGACCGGATTATCTGAGTCGAATTTGCTGAAAAATGCTCGAGCTTGCGCGATTGCTTCGTCCCGTACGGCACCGAGGCGCCCAGGGATAATGCGGAACACCACCCATTGAGCGTATTGCTGCATGCTGTTGAGCTTTGCAAAATCGATCTTTTCGGCCATGTTTTCTTAACCTCTCTTCAGATGGAATACATGCTGGTATCAAGCGAATATCCAGCTTTCTTACGGTCGATTCTATCCAACTTTTGATGGGACTGAAACGCACGTTTCGGCGCGCCTCCGCCCTACCGATAACTTTGACGACTAAGTTTTGTCCTTGTGACCGACACAGATGCGACTCTTCACCCCGAAGCCTCAAGCTCGATTTCCGCTGAATCTGCGCCCAAGCTCTTTCGCGATGCCGTCGAGTCGATGCACGCTGCCGCTCTGCGTCCTGAGATTTCGCTGGGCACCATTCGACCTCCCCAACGACTCGCCCCATTAAGCCACGCAATTGGCCTGGAAGTAGAAAGCGACGCCGTGCAAGGCGACGCGTTTGGACGTCTCATTCTGCTCCATGACCCCCACGCCGAAGACGGCTGGGACGGCGTATTTCGTCTCGTAGCATACATTCAGGCCGATCTGGAAGCCGCAGTAGCAAATGACCCGTTGTTGCCCGAAGTAGTATGGGATTGGCTCCAGGAAGGTTTGGCGTATGCCCGCGCTGAGTATACGAATATGGGTGGCACCGTCACTTCTACCGCTTCCGTTCGTTTCGGCGATATTGGCGGACCTCCTCGTGCCTTCCAGCTCGAACTGCGTGCTTCCTGGACCGCCGCGGATGAAAACCTCACGCCCCACGTCCAAGCGTTTGCGAAAGTACTAGCGAATGCAGCGGGGCTTCCCCCACTCGGCGTCACCGAATTGCGACGCTAAGCTGAAGCTTAACGACGCCGCGCAACGTGTCACGGCGTCGTTAAGAAATGCTTAGAAGTAAATGGCCATGGGGTGGCCTTCTACCTCCATCACGCGCATTTCCACTTCGTATAAATCTTCAAGGTTTTTGGGGGTCATAAATTCTTCGGGTGTGCAGCTGTGCACTAATTTCCCGTTCTTCATTGCCACAATACGATCAGAAAATGCCGCAGCATAGTTAATATCGTGGATAACAATGACCACCGTTCGGCCTAATTCATCGGCAGCTTTACGCAACAGCCGCATCATTGCCAATGAGTGTTTAATATCCAGGTTATTGAGTGGTTCGTCAAGAAGAACAAACTCAGTTTCTTGAGCTAACACCATTGCCACAAATGCACGCTGGCGTTGTCCGCCGGAAAGCTCGTCAAGTGCCCGGTCTGCAAATTCCTCAAGGTCGAGGTAATTCATGGCACGGTCAACTGCTTCGCGGCATTCTTGCGTCAGCCGACCGCCGGAATGCGGAAACCTACCAAATTCAACGAGTTCACGCACCGTCAAACGAACCGCAATTCTATTATCCTGACGCAATACCGCCATGGTTCGTGCAAGATCTTTTGACTTTGTATTTGTCACGTCCATTCCATTGACGGTGACGGTCCCTGTATCAGCCTGCAACAGTCTTGCAACAATACTCAACAAAGTGGATTTTCCCGCACCATTGGGGCCGATAACACTAATCACACCGCCGGTAGGTATGTCGAGTGAGACGTCATCAACAACGGTCACGCCGTCGTAAGACTTGCTGACATTTTTAATGCTAATCAACGGCGTAGGCCTTTCTTACTCAGCAATAAATACAGGAACAATAAGCCCCCAAGGAATTCAATGATCACGGACAAAGAAGTGTTAAATGCAAATATCCTCGAAAGTATCCATTGCCCAGCGACGAGCGATAACATTCCTAGTCCTGACGCCATTGGAATCGTCCAGGCGTGTCGATCAGTCTGCACAATAACGTAGGCCAAATTGGCCACAATCAAACCAAAAAAGGTGACTGGCCCAACTAATGCCGTTGATGCGGATACTAATAATGTGCAAGCAATAAGCGCGTAAATGACTTCTCGCCGATAGTTCACACCAAGACTCATTGCCTGGTCCCTGCCCAATAGAATGACATCGAGCGTGCGGCGCCGCAGCCAAATCAACACCACAACCACAACGGTGACGATCGTCGTGAGGATCAGCAATCGCTGATCAATAAACGAAAATGTGGCAAAAAACCGATCCTGGAGAACCTGGTATTCGCCGGGATCAATCATTCGTCCCAACAGGGACGATAATGACCGAAACAACACCCCGACAACAATGCCGATGAGCAGCAGCAAATCCAGCGACATTCTGCCTCGGGAAAACACCACGCTGAACAGCAGGAGAGAAAAACCGAGCATCGCTACGCTATTTAATGCGAACAACGCGAGCGAATCGGCATTGTTAAACAACACCGTGCCAAAAAGAAAGACGATGACGGTTTGTATTAACACAAACATTGCATCGAATCCCATCAGCGATGGGGTGAGAATTTTATTTGCAGTCACCGTCTGAAACAACACAGTGGAGGCGCCGATTGCAACACCTACAACACTGAGCCCAACGGCAGTTGTTATCCGGCGCTCAATAACAAACTGCCACGCTTTTGGCAGATCAAACATTACGAAGACAACCGCAGCGATAACAGCCGCAACCAAAATGAGCCAGGTGAGAAGTGTTCTTTTTGTAGTGAGAGAACGAGTATTAGCGGGCACGGGCATTCCTCCTCAACAACATGGTGAGGAAAATTGCGGCTCCAACGACACCCATGACAGTTCCCACTGGAATTTCAAACGGATATCGAATAATGCGGCCGATGATGTCGCAGACCATACACAGTGCTGCTCCAGTGACCGCGACCCATGGAAGTGAACGGCGAGTGTTATCACCCATAATCATCGAGACGATGTTTGGCACCACAAGGCCCAAAAATGGAATTGCCCCAACAACAGTCACCACAATTGCGGATACAACGGCAACAATTAACAAACCAAAATTTTCCACGGCTTTAGCGTTAATTCCCGCATTGACTGCGTA
>JAUMZC010000013.1 GCA_030528295.1 Corynebacterium sp. | reverse complement strand
TTGGCAGGCTATTTCATCACGGCCGCCATAGTCCGCCGCAAAATTATGTTCGAGACGTATCGATCGGGGTGTTCGTGTTTACCTGGATCCCGTTGTTTGGTGCGTTTGCGGCAATGATGTCCTTGTTTAGCCGCGCAGATATCCCCGGCGCGTTTTTTATTATCACGTTTATGTTGTGCGTGGTTGCCTCCGATGTGGGAGGTTATATTGCGGGTGTGCTGTTTGGTTCGCATCCAATGGCGCCTGCGGTGAGCCCGAAAAAGTCCTGGGAGGGGTTTGCGGGCTCGGTGATCCTCGGCGCTGTCACTGGTACGTTATGCGTCACGTTTTTGCTTAACGACGCCCCGTGGCTCGGCACTGCGCTCGGGGTATTTCTGGTCATTTGCGCGACGTTGGGCGACCTTGTGGAATCACAATTTAAGCGTGAGCTTGGTATTAAAGATATGTCGCGCATGTTGCCAGGACATGGCGGGATTATGGACCGCCTCGACGGCATGTTGCCAGCGGCGATGGTGACCTGGCTGATTTTGAGCTTTGTGAGTGTCTAACGGGGGTGCGTTAGGAATTTCGCGCTTGCCGTTTGACCTGGCGGCGTAGTTCAATCATGCGAACTCCGCCAACAAGCGCCATAATCAGCGCGCCGGTAATCGCTGCCAGCAAATAACCAATACCGGCGGGGAATGTAAACGACCAAGCGAATAGATGTAATTCAATTTCTTGCTGATTTTGCAAAATAAATACGAGCAAAAAGATTAATAGCAAGGCGCCAACGATCATTGCAATCCAGGTGCCACCAGCAAAGGAACCTCGAACTCTAGGCTTTTCCGATGTTGGTTTCGGTGCAGGCGGTGGCGCATCGGTTTGTGTGACTGGCACAAGTGACGTGTCGGTGTGTTGTGGCTGTGCCTGGAGGTGCGGATCCGTAGGAGCAATGTCAGCATTCAAGGATTCTGTAGTTTCTTGAACGGTGAAATCTTGATCCTTGCTGGAATTTGTGTTCTTCATAATCTCTATTCAACGTGCCAATAGCCGCCAGTTCAACTTTTTGGGCATTCCATGGAAAAATAGATTGCACTATGCCTGAAAATCTTCCGCTTGTATTTACTGCTCAAAAACGTGGGATGCCTCCCACACACTTTGCCGATCTCACCTCAGAGCAACGCATTCAAGCTGTGGAGAAATTGGGATTACCAAAATTCCGTGCGAATCAAATTGCGCGCCATTATTACGGTCGGTTGGAAGCTGACCCCATGACGATGACGGACCTCCCAGCGAGCGTCCGCGGCGTCGTGAAGGAAGCATTATTTCCTACGCTGATGACGCCGCTGCGGAACATTTCCTGCGACGACGGCGAAACCAGCAAAACCCTGTGGCGGCTTCACGACGACACCCTGTTGGAATCCGTCCTTATGCGCTATCCAGACCGTGCCACATTGTGCATTTCTTCGCAGGCTGGTTGCGGTATGGCATGCCCATTTTGTGCCACTGGTCAGGGCGGATTAGACCGTAACCTTTCCACCGGTGAAATTGTGGATCAGGTGCGTGCGGCGGCAGCAACAATGCTTGCCGAAGGCGGTCGGTTATCGAACATTGTGTTTATGGGTATGGGGGAGCCGCTGGCCAACTATAACCGCGTTGTGTCTGCTGTTCGCCAAATCACCCAACCAGCGCCGAATGGTTTTGGAATTTCCCAACGCAATGTCACGGTTTCTACCGTGGGGCTTGCACCAGCCATCCGCAAGCTTGCTGATGAGGAATTATCTGTCACCCTTGCCGTTTCATTGCATACCCCAGATGATGAATTGCGCGACACATTAGTGCCGGTGAATAACCGGTGGCCGGTGGCGGAAGTCTTAGACGCGGCGCGTTATTATGCGGATCGATCTGGCCGCCGCGTGTCCATTGAATACGCACTGATTCGCGATATTAATGATCAAGATTGGCGCGCCGATATGCTCGGGAAGAAACTGCATCAGGCGCTGGGATCGCTGGTGCATGTGAACTTAATTCCGCTCAACCCCACGCCGGGTTCGAAGTGGGATGCTTCGCCTAAGGACCGCCAAGATGAGTTCGTCCGGCGCGTCATTGCTCAAGGTGTCCCTTGTACGGTTCGTGACACGAGAGGTCAAGAAATCGCTGCGGCGTGTGGACAGTTGGCGGCTGAAGAACGTTAAGGTGGCATAAAGTGCTTTTCTAGTTTTATGGAGCGACTATATGCCACTTGAAACTTCGTTTGAAGTAAAAAACCTCACAAAAGTTTACGGACGTCAGCCCGTGGTGCATGACTTGTCATTAGCAGTTCCCACGGGCAGTATTTACGGGGTTGTGGGGCCGAACGGGGCTGGCAAAACAACAATGTTGGGTATGGCCACCGGGCTGATTCGGCCAACATCGGGGGAAGCATTTATTTGCGGACACAATGTGTGGGAAGATCCTGTGCCCGCAAAACAAGCAATGGGTTTACTGGTTGATGGCCTCCCGGTATTCGATCGTTTGACCGGGGGAGAATTACTCGAATATGTTGGCGCTTTACGGGGGCTTGATGCAGGCACTGCCCAGCAGCGCACTCAGGAGCTTCTCGACGCCCTCGGCTTAACGGATGCACGACACAAACAGATTGTGGATTATTCGGCGGGGATGACAAAGAAAATTCTCTTAGCAACGGCGTTGCTACATAACCCCGATATTCTTATTTTGGATGAGCCGTTAGAAGCTGTTGATCCAGTATCTGGTGAAAGAATTCAGCAAATTTTGCGTGCATTTGCAGCGGCCGGCGGCACCGTAGTGTTGAGTTCCCATGTGATGAGCCTTGTCGAAGGGCTTTGCGATCACGTTGCGATTATCGACCATGGAAAGGTCATGCTTGCAGGGCACGTCGATGATATCCGTCAAGGTAAAACCTTGACAGAGGTATTCGTTGAAACCGTAGGCGGAGAAGCCCTTGCGGCCGATTCATTGCAATGGTTGGCTGGAAACTCGTATGAAGGTGAGCCGAAACCATGACGCGTACACTGTTGAAACTGCAATTCACGCTGTGGAAACGAACAATGCGTGGAAATCCGGCAGTGCTTTTTATGTCAGCGATCACAGCGTTCTACGCATTACTGGGATTGTTGTCTATCAGCATATTCCTTGGGATGGAAATATACGACGGCAAACTCATGGCGTTATCCGGGGCCATCAGTATCGGTACAGCGGCCTATGCTATTGGTTCGGTCATGATGCCAGGCGGGGAAAAGCATTTGAACCCTGCAGCATTCGCAACGATGCCACTGACGATTCGCCAATTGTTCCCTGCGTTCGTGATTTCAACCTTTATGCAAACGCGGTCAGTGCTCGCTGTGATTTGTACGGTGGTGACGTGCGTTGTCGCCTGTCTCACAATACAAAGTGCATTGGGTGTACTCCTGGTACTGATTGCCATGGTGCTGAGTTTTTGCACAACGATTCTGCTTGGGGAAGCATTCGCCGAGGTTCTGAGCAGGCCCGCAGATCGAAAGAGCAAAGATCGTGCGATCTATATTGCAGTGATTCTCGGATTTTCGGGTTTTCTTGCTTATTCAGCACTGTTTTCCTCCGGCGAAGAGGGGGAAGTTCCCTTAACAGCAGTCGGTGAGAAACTGGTGTGGTCTCCATTCGGTGCACCCGCCGGGATCGTTATTTTCACGCTACAGGGAGAATATCTCAAAGCATTAGTCACGTTCCTTATAAGCCTGCTCACAATAGGTATATGTGCTTGGTTATGGTGGCGGATTACGAACGCGCGTTTGATCGCACCGCTGGAACGTGGCAGTAGTTCGAAACCAGAACAAATAACCACCAGTTCGAAATCAAAACTGTTGCTTCCAGGATTGAAACAAACACCTCAAACGATGGTGTATTCCCGCGCACTGCGCTACTGGGCACGAGATTCCCGCTTCAAAAGTAATGCAATTATCATGCCGATATTCAGTGCATACTTTTTATACATGGGGTCCACTTCTGACTCTGTACATTTGTACATGGGGGCTGTGATGCTCGCCTTTTTCTCCTGTAGTGTTTCGTCCAATGATTTTGGCTATGACGGGCCAGCGAACTGGCTCCACATTGCCAGTGCCGCACCAACCAAAGCTGTTGTCTTAGGTCGTCATCTTGCTTCAATAACACCGCCCACAATATTGCTCGTTGTGTATCTTGCGGTCATGCTTACGACTGCGCCTAATCAGTTTGAGGCACTCCAAGTCAGTGCAGGGGTGCTTGGGTTTTACTTTATGAGCATTGGGATAGGTGTGATTGCGAGTTCTCACAATTCATTTGCTACAGCAGCACCTGGTACAAATCCTTGGCAGGACCGCAGTGGGTTTAATAGCGCAGCGCTTCTCAATGCATTTATGGGCGTGCTTGTCGGTTGGATTCCGCTCGTGCCGGGGGTTGTTCTTATGGTGTGGGGGAATTTCGCGGGTAATTCAATGATGATTGTTGCGGGAATGGTAGTTGCCTTGCTGATCCCACTTGTGTTGTACAACATCGCGTATCGGAAAGCCATTCGACAGGTTGAGATGCACTACCCGGAGATCTTTGCGAAAGTACGAGCATTTGTGTAGCGGAGACTGGTAGGAATAACGGGCTGCTACCTTGAGCATCGAAAAACCCCGCGTGGTGGATTTCACCAGCGGGGTTTGTTGCGGTTATACGTGTAATTAACCTTCGATAACTTTCCGGTTCTTCACGGTCGAGGGCTCAATATTGAGCGAACGCAGTTGTGAGTCAGTGAGTTCTGCGTAAGGGCCCTGCATGGTGTGCTGGAGGTATGCCCAATCTGGTTCTTGGTGGCCCACCGGCTTATTACGAGCGGTGACTGTACGAACTTGGTTGAGCTTTGGTTGGAACAGTTGGATCAGCAGGCCAATGCTGATCAAAATGGCTAGGGCAAGTAGCCATGCGGTTTCCACATTGCCTTTGTGATTACCGAAATTGAAGGCGAGAAGGAAGAGGACGGAAATCCAACCTGCGATTTGGATTGGGCCGCGCCCAATGTCATGCCAGCCCCAGGCTGCCGAGGGCTCGTCCAAGGTGGACACACCGTTGTGGACCTCGGGAACGGGGGTGTGATTGCTTGCCACGTTGTTCTCCTTCAAACACGCATAACTTATGGGCTATATCTTTGCATATTTTTGTTCTGTAGGCGATTCGAATCCCCCGGATAGGAGCAATAATTCGGTGGATATGTGCTAAATCTCACCGGCGGTGAGGCGCAACCTGACAGGGGTGGGTGTTTTCTTACGTGCTTTTGAAAGAATAGATAGCATGATTCAACGCATTCTTATCCTCGGTAGCACTGGTTCAATTGGTACTCAGGCGCTGGAGGTGATTGCGGATAACCCGGATCGGTTTCAGGTTGTGGGTATTGCAGCTGGCGGTAGACAACCCGATCTTGTGATCGAGCAGGCGCGCAAATTCAATCTTGCTGCGAGGCAAGTTGCGGTCGCTGAGAACGCGGATATTGTGTCGGAAGCGCTCGGTGGCCAAGTAATTGATGGCGCACAGGCAGCCGAACAACTAGTGCGTGCAATTCCTGCGGATACCGTATTAAACGCGTTGGTGGGTTCTATGGGGCTGCATGCCACACTCGCGGCATTAGAGTCCGGTGCGAAACTTGCGTTAGCGAATAAAGAGTCATTAGTTGCGGGTGGCCAGCTAGTGCTTGAGGCTGCCGCCCCTGGACAATTAATCCCGGTTGATTCTGAGCATTCAGCGATGGCGCAGTGCATGATGGCGGGGGAGCGTCGCGACGTCGAACGCTTAGTGCTTACAGCGTCAGGGGGTCCGTTTCGTGGTTGGACACGCCAGGAGATGATGAACGTAACTCCTGAGCAAGCTGCAGCGCACCCGACTTGGTCGATGGGGCAAATGAATACATTGAATTCTGCGACATTGGTCAATAAGGGGCTGGAGCTGATTGAGGCGAGTTTATTGTTCGGGATTGCAGCTGAAGATATTGATGTCACGGTCCATCCGCAATCGATTATTCATTCGATGGTCACGTTTATGGATGGATGTACGATTGCCCAGGCGTCACCGCCATCGATGAAGCTGCCGATTTCGCTCGCATTGGATTGGCCACGCAGGGTGCCAAAAGCGCAACCTGCTTTAGACTTTACTCAGGCGTTTTCCTGGGAATTCGCCCCTGTTGATGACGTTGCCTTTCCTGCAGTTGCGTTGGCGCGCGACGTCGTTACGAAAGGTGGTACCTTGCCGGCGGTATATAACGCCGCAAATGAGGAGGCGGCAGCAGCGTTTTTGCAGGGGAAGATTCGCTTCCCGGAAATTGTTGATACCGTTGCTGCAGTGCTGAGTGTTGCAGATGGATTTGCTGGTGTACCCTCGGGGCTCAATGATGTGCTGGCATGCGAGCACGAAGCCCGAGCCCGCGCCCATGAGGTTTTGGAAGGATATTTGTGAGCTATTTCCTAGGCGTTCTGCTGTTCGCCCTTGGTATTTTAGTGACGATCGGATTGCATGAGTGGGGGCACTACCGTACTGCAAAAGCGACGGGAATGCTCGTTCGAAGGTTCTTTGTCGGATTCGGTCCTACAGTATTTTCGTGGAAGCGTAATGGTACGGAATATGGTCTGAAAGCCATTCCGCTCGGTGGGTTCTGTGACATCGCTGGTATGACGGCTCAAGACCCTGTGACGGAGGCTGAGCGTCCGCACGCGATGGTGTATAAAGCGGCATGGAAGCGTATTTTGGTTCTCTCCGGCGGCATTCTTATGAATGTGTTGGTGGGTTTGGTGTTGTTGTATTCGGTCGCTGTGAGTGCGGGCTTGCCGAACTTAAAGGCGGATTTCACGCCGACCGTTGGCTCAACACAATGCCTTGATAATGGTGAATGTCCTGCCGTTGATGCTGGGGTTGAGGAAGGCGACCGGATCACCCACATTAATGGGGAGAAAATGCATGCGTTCCTGCATGTGCGTGACACCGTGCGCAAGCATGCCGGCGAGACCATTACGCTCACCGTTGAGCGGGACGGCGTCGAAAAGCTTATCGACGTCGCGGTATCGGACGTAGGTGCGATCGGTGTGGCGTCTGCGCCGATCAAGGACCCCATCAAGGTGTATGGTCCCATTGAAGCTGTGCCAGCAATGCTGCAGTACTCCGGGTCGATGCTGGAAGGTACGTTGCGCGGGTTGGCGGCATTCCCAGGCAAAATCCCCGGTGTAGCAGCAGCAATCGCGGGGCAGGAGCGAGATAAAGAAGGCCCTGTCAGTGTTGTTGGTGCGTCGCGCGTGGGCGGTGAACTAGCAGAACGTAGCCAGTGGGCCATGTTTATGATGATGCTGGCAAGCCTGAATTTCTTCCTCGCCTTGTTCAATCTGGTGCCGCTGCCGCCGCTCGATGGTGGTCATATTGCCGTCGTAATATACGAAAAAATACGCGATCTTGTCCGTCGGGCACGAGGTCTGCAGCCTGGTGGTCCAGCAAACTATGATCGCCTCATGCCTGTGACGATGGCGGTCAGCGCAATCCTCGTTGGTGTGGGTGCGCTCGTCATCGTCGCAGACGTTGTTAATCCCATTCGAGCCTTCGGCTGATACGATAAACCGAGCCTCACCCGTAGTTTTCAAGGAGCATTCACTGTGTCTACATCCATCGGCCTTGGTCTGCCAGAAGCACCGTTGCCTACATTGGCAACGCGGCGCAAGACTCGGCAATTGATGGTTGGAAACGTTGGCGTCGGATCCGAGCACCCTATTTCCGTGCAATCCATGACCACCACCAAAACCCACGATATCAACGCCACATTGCAACAGATCGCCCAGCTCACAGCATCTGGTTGCGACATTGTGCGCGTTGCTTGCCCGAAAACAGTAGACGCAGATGCGCTCCCGATCATTGCGAAAAAATCACCAATCCCGGTGATTGCGGATATCCACTTCCAACCCAAATACATCTTCGCCGCAATTGACGCCGGGTGCGCGGCTGTCCGCGTCAACCCGGGCAATATCAAGGAATTTGACGGTCGTGTCAAAGAGGTAGCCAAAGCCGCCGGAGATGCTGGAATACCAATTCGAATTGGCGTGAATGCTGGTTCGTTGGATAAACGCTTGTTGGCAAAGTACGGCAAAGCAACCCCTGAAGCCCTTGTGGAATCCGCGCTGTGGGAGGCTTCCCTCTTTGAGGAACACGGGTTCGGCGACATTAAGATTTCGGTGAAGCACAACGATCCAGTGGTCATGGTGGAGGCGTACCGCCAACTCGCTGCCCAATGCGACTACCCCCTTCACCTCGGAGTGACGGAAGCTGGTCCGGCATTCCAAGGAACCATTAAATCCGCCGTTGCGTTCGGTGCGCTACTTTCCGAAGGTATTGGCGATACCATTCGTGTTTCGTTATCTGCGGACCCGAAGGAAGAAATCAAAGTTGGCGACCAGATTTTGCAGTCGCTAAACTTGCGCCCACGGAAGCTTGAGATTGTGTCCTGCCCTTCGTGCGGACGCGCACAAGTAGACGTATATACCCTGGCTGAAGAAGTGACCGCCGGGCTCGAAGGCATGGAAGTTCCGCTGCGAGTTGCAGTGATGGGATGTGTTGTGAACGGCCCCGGTGAGGCGCGCGATGCTGACCTGGGCGTGGCTTCCGGCAACGGGAAGGGCCAGATCTTTGTCAAGGGCGAAGTGATCAAGACCGTGCCGGAATCCCAGATCGTGGAAACCCTCATCGAGGAGGCAATGAAAATCGCCGAAACGATGGAAGATACTGGCGTGACCGGCGCACCAGAAGTGAAGGTGACAAAGTAACGAGGTTCCGGGTCTGCTGAGCCGCGGCTCCGTGGAGACTACGGCTTGAATACGCTTTATGACGCCGCGTTCAGCTCAATATCCTGCGTGCTCGATGTTGCAGAAAAGTGTGCCGGGTCACATAGGTGTGGGGATGTTGGGTGTGGTTGGGTGTTCTTGGTTGTGGTTGTCACAATATCCATAAATTTGGCCGAAAAAATAGAATCTGTGACAAGAAATTACATTGCACACAAGCATTGACCAGGGATCTGTCACAAATTCCATAAAAACCGTGAATCCTATGGAATTTGTGACAAAATCGGGCCTTTTTTGTCACAATATCCATAAATTTGGCCGAAAAAATGGAATCTGCGACAGATCGCTGGTCAGCGGTTATGCACAATGTATTTTTGCGTCCCAAATTCCATAAAAATAGCCAGATCTTGCCAGATCTGATGGAATCTGCGACATAACAATAATATACCTAAATTATTGAGGTCTATGGGGTTAAAGTTTCCTGTGGGGCACGGATGGTTCAGTCACGTTTCGGTAGACTTGCGCGGGTACCCAGAATTTATTGCCCCCGAGGAGGGCGTGTTGCAAAAAGTAACGCAGGGCCGGTTAGGTGCTTGGCTCCAAAGCCACGATATTGATTTCGAAGTGTTGGACAATCAGGACTTTTGGCTTGCTTCTGACCAGGGCGGGATTCAACTTCATGCCGATCCAGCGGTGGGGGTGCTGCGAATGTGGGGTCACTGGAGGGGTGTTGCGAGTTCGGCATCGGTGCGGGAGAAAATTCAACGCGTATTGATCGAGGAGGGCTGGGAAATCGGGGGCGTGAAGGTTGTTGATGATATTGATGCCGAGGGCAATGCCCGAATTCGATACGAATATTGCATGCCAATTGCTGAGGGTATGACCGATGATCAGCTCGCGGAAATGTTCGTTTTTTGGTCCGGATTCGCACAGACAATTGATAAATGTGAGCGACTATTTCGAGAGATGGTGGAGAGCTGAATGGCTGAGATTGCCAAGGTGACTGAACGACGCATCGCGAAAGCGCTGCAAGAACTTGGGTATGTGGTTGCCTCGATCGATCCGAATGCGGGGGTGCTGTGTTACACAGATGCGGGGATGTTGTTGTGTACGATTTTCGGTGACCACGCCGCGCTGCGAGTGTCGAATCAGCATATTGAAATGCCTCTTGCGCGCGAAAAGCTTCTTGAACTATATGCGTGGTTGGCGGAATTTAATCGGCAGAGCACGTTCGCCATAGGTACTGCTTATGTTGAACACGAATTTGATATCGCATTCCCGGATTTCTCGTACGTAATTTCGATTGGGCAAGGTGTTTCTGATGCGCAATTAACGGCTTGGATATCATTGTGCGTCAGCGAGCAATTGGAAGGGTTGCGGGCGCTGTTGAAGCATTTTGTGCCAACAGTAGCATAATGTTATTGTGCCTATCGACGTCGCGGTCAGGGGCGCGGCGCGGCGTCAATAATTGTTATTTGGCGGCGTAATTTGTGGTGAATTGTATTGGGTGAAAACGTGGGATACTCACGTTTCGTGCACGAACTTCATCACTGCGTGCCACCCCCGTTTTAGGCTGTTTGAAAAGGTTGGACGGTGGTTCACATTTGACAAAGAAATTGCACACCAGGGCGTATCTCGGGGGCATTATCAGGGGGTGTCGATTTTTTCGACATCAATAGTTGCATACGACACATCTAGTACCGGTGTTGGATGTGCGTGTTAATTTGGGGTGCATTCTGTGAGAGCGATTCCCGAAAGGGGCAGCTATGGAGTTGCCAGCACTAACCACACATCGAATTCAGACGATCGTAAAACAGCTCGACCTGGGTCCTGTGATCCAAGAAAACGATGATAGTATTCTTCGATTTAGCAACGCGCATTTCGTGTTTTCCTGGCTGGAACAAATCCAGTTATTTCGAATCCATGGTTACTGGGCTGGACGGGCTACAGATGTAGATACTCATGCAAAACTAACGGAGTTTGTGCGGAAGAAAAACCACGTTCTTCCGTGCCCTCGATTCCACGCCATTATTTCTGATCAGGGTGAGATGCACGTCGGTTTTCAATACTATATGCCAGCTCGTACTGGTCTTTCGGACGCCCAGATTGCCAACATTATTGCGATGGTGATGGGAAATACTTCAGCGGCGATGGATGAACTTGAGACGGTGGCGCCGGAGCTCGTGACGTGGGAATCATCAGAATTAAGCCAATCCGCAGGCGACGAACAGTAAAGGGGTAGGGGTAATGGCGTGGTTTCATCAGCGGCAACAGGAAGTTCAGCTAGAACCAGTGACTATTGAGCGCTTGTGGGAGATATTCGAAGGCGACCCAAGTGAAAGCGTGCTGGAAGATAATTGCATTGTTACGGGATATAAAGGCTATATTGCGACGTTGAAAATTGATGGCCCCAACATGATGACTGTGGCGCTGACAAATCCTGTAAAGAATTTTCCCCGCGATCAAATTAAATCAACCTTAAATTGGGCGAGTTCTCGAAACTGGCTTGGGACGGTGGGTACGTGCCAGGTGTCATACCAGCCAAACGAGGATTTGTTGATTGCGGAAAGTTACCACACATTCTTTATTCAAGAAGGTGCCACAGGAAAGCAGCTTGCGGAATGGTTGATCGTCGGCTTCGAGTGCGAAACCGAACATTTGAATGATTTTTGCGGCGCGTTTGGTATTGAGCCGTATTTTTATCGCGACGACAATACGTAGTGAAATTTGTGTCAGGGTTAGTTGGTGAATGTTTCTAGGATGACGAGGTTATAGTGTCTGCAGCGAAGGAGAACCTTCCGGTAGAAAAGTTCCGTGTAGATTTGGGCGGCATAGTTGAGCTATTGTCGCGGAATTTGTATTCGGGCGCAGATGTGTATTTGCGAGAATTGCTGCAAAATGGCGTTGACGCCATTACCGCATTGGGTGGACGTAGCAACGGTCGCATTCGTTTCGTGATCGATGGCAACATTCTACGCGTGACCGATAATGGGATTGGTTTGGATTTAGAGGAAGCGCAGCAGCTTCTTGCAACGATTGGTGGTTCTTCAAAACGCGACGAATTCGGTCTGGGGCGAAGCGACTTCTTGGGGCAGTTTGGAATTGGGCTGTTATCGTGCTTTATGGTTTCGGACGATATTGTCGTGTATTCGCGTTCTCGTTCGGCAAAATGTGGTGCAGTCCGGTGGCAGGGTAATTCGCAAGGCACGTGGACTGTGGAAGAAATTGGGGACGATCGGCTGCCCGCAGAATTACGTCAACTGACTCATGGCACGACTGTTGAATTACGGTCGATGCCTGGGGAACCGGAGTTTCAATACAATGATGTCCGTGATTTGATTGAACGCTATGGTGAATTTTTACCTGTTGCACTCACTATTGAGCGTCCTAATTCGCCTGCGGAGCGCGTGGGGTATTTCGCGGAAGGACTCCCGCCGATTTGGGAGGCGTCGATAAGCGCCCAACGGCGATGGTGTAGGGAAAATTTTGGTTTCGAGCCGTTTGATGCAATTCCACTTGATGTGCCAATTGCTGGATTTAAAGGGGTAGCTTTTGTACTTTCCGAGGGGGCGCACCCGGGGAGGGCGTCGCGGAATCAATTGTATTTACGCAATATGTTGTTGAGTAAACGCGTGACGGAATTGCTGCCTGATTGGGCATATTTTGTGCGAATTGTTGGCAATACTGATTATTTACAGCCAACGGCATCGCGTGATGCATTGTTTGAGGATTCATTATTGCTGGAAACGCGTGATGCATTAGGTACAGGGATTCGCGATTGGTTGTCCCAATTGGCCAAGCAGGATCCTCGTCGTTTTGCGCGTTTTATTGGGTTGCATATGACCGGGTTAAAAGCTCTCGCAATTACCGATCCGGAGACACGGGATTTGGTTGTGCGCTCAGTACCTTATGAAACAACCACTGGGATGAGCACGCTTGAGGGGCTAATGGCTACGGGTGGAATTCGTTTTGCCAGGACTGATCAGGATTATCGTGCATTATTGCCGATTGCTTCTGCGAATGGGCTGCAAGTAGTAAATGCTGGTTATGCGTTTGATGAAGAGATTTTGGATCAATTACGATTAGATCATCCTGAACAGCGAATCGTTGAAGTCACTGTGAAGGATATTGTCGGGGCTTTAATTCCGGCGAACCCGAGCGAAGAAGCGCGGTTTCTGTCGCTTATTCATGCTTGCCACCAGGCGTTACTCGGTCAAGGTGTGTCTGTGATTTTGCGCGATTTTAAACCCGCAACAATTCCGGTGTTGTTTCTCCCGCAGGCTGCTGCGGCCGCTGGAGTGATTGAAGATGCCGCACGAAATGCCCCAGGTGAAAGTAGTTTAGAAGGTATTTTAGATATGCTTGCCGACGCCTCGCAGCTTCATGATGATGGTAGCGAACAGGCGTCTGATGCACCGCAATTAGTGATTAATGCGAGTTCCCCGCTGGCACATCAATTGCTTGCAGCGGTAGATTCTCCATTAGTTATTTCTGCATTACGTGGATTGTATGTTCAGGCATTATTAGCGGGGAATCATCCGATGGATCCACAGGCTCGTGCTTGGGCTTCTGAAGTATATACATCATTAATTTCTACTGCCCTGTAGCCACACGATTGGAGCAAACATATAGTGAGGATTTTCATTGTTTGAAAACGAATCAGTCCATGAACTCATGTCTTTAGCTCAGGACACACCTTATGGAAAAACATGTTCCGCATTATGGGCCGAAGCTGCGCGACGCGCAGGGGCGGAAGGGCTTGAACATGAGGAAGTGTGGTGCTATTTACAATTAGCCTCCGCATTTACCATGGGCGGGGAAGTGACCAGGATGGTCGCACCGTTTATGTGGGTAGATAAACGTCGAAAAGAGCGGCCTGATCTTTTCGACCAACGGATGCTCGAGGTGTTTGCGTGGTACTACAAGTATCTGTTGTTAGTACTTCGAGATATGCCGCAAGCCTCGGCTGATCAATGTTTTACTGCGCTTCAGGAAATGCGCGAGTTTTACCAAAGCCTTGGTGATTCCCTGAAAGCTGTGTATTTGCGGGAATATTATGTGTATTTCGCATTAGGTCTTTGGGAGGATGCTGAAGAAGCGCATCGGAAATGGAAACTTGCTGATGTTTCCGACCTTTCGGACTGTGTTGCCTGTGATCCGCAGCATGAGGTGACGTACTTATCCCGCCAGAAGCATTGGGAAAAGGCTGTTGAGGTTGGCGAAGCTGCCCTTGAGCATGCGGAAGATTCGTGTTCTGCCCAGCCAGAAAACCTTTATACGAGGATGCTTTTGCCGTGGCTGTATATGGGGCGCGATGATAAGGCGTGGCCTGCGCATGTGCGAGCGATGCAGCGTAATAGTCAGCGATCGCATTTTCTTGAACATTTGCCGCAGCATCTGTGGTATCTCCAATTGTCTGGTTCGGCGGGGAGGCCGCAACGATTGCAGCGTGCGCTGGAAATGGCTACGCGGTTTCTTCCCTGGTGGCTGGAGGCTGAAACACCGATGGTGTTGCTTGAGATGGCGGTGGCTACGGCGCGCGTATTTGGTGCGCAGCCAGATCAACAGGCAACGTTGAATATCACGTTGCCTGGGGAATCATTGCCGTGGGTGAAGGCTGTCAACGTTCAGGAACCAACAGTTGGGGAAGCGTATGCATGGTGCGCAGACCTTGCCTGCAAACTAGCAACAATGTTTGATGAGCGCCCGGGGATTGTGGAGCGCTATATGCTCGCGGACGTCGAACAGCAGTTGTATCACACTGATCCTGTGCCCGAGTTGCCTGATGAAGGGGTGCTAGAAGACGCGTCCGGGCAATTTGCCCCAGCTCGAATTGATTATCGGATTGCTGATGTTCAGGAGAGTGCCCCGGAGCCGTCGGAATCCGCCGATGATGAACCATTGATCGTGCCAATCGATATTCATGGGCCTTGGCGTTCGTTCAACGAGGCGCAATTACGTGAGGCACATGACAAGTTACGCACGCAATTGCCTTCTATTTACAGCTATCGTTTGGGCGTCGATCCGGACCTGCGCAGTGAATCCATTGACGTTGATGCAGAGGTAGATCAAGCACGCCGCACACTCGCCAATGCATGCGCATTGTTTGAACAAGAGCGCTTTTTAGAGGCTGCCGAACTGGCGGATTCTGCAATGCGAATCCCTACCGAGGAACCCATTGGCGTTCGAATGGAAGCACTGCAACTCCTCGCAACATCGGCCCTTATTTCTGGGTTTTTTGAGGAATCATGTGAGGCATCGCGCCATCGGTTGAATATCGCGGCAGCTTGCGGTTTACCATTGGTCCAGCTTGAAGCAGCGACGGTGCTCACGGAGGCGCTGATGAAACTTCAATCGTTTGCTGAGGCAGCTGAGGTTGCACACACAGCACTTTCTGCAGTGCAGGGAACTCAGGTGGGCGTTCAGCATGGGGCGGCGGAACGTACATTGCGTATCCGAAAACTACTAGTGAAGGCACTTTCTGAACTTGATTTAGATACCGCGGCCGCGCAAGAAGCATTACAAATAGCAGAAATATCCGAGAGTTTGCACGATAAGATGGACGCACTCGAAGCTGCGATTCACGGGTTCTACTATGACCATGAATTTCAGCGTTCGTTCGATACTGCGGACGCATTTATTGAGGTAGCGCATTCGTATCTCTTGGATGCACAAGCGGAGGCTGTGGTAAATCCAGAAGCGCAGTCGCAGTTACGGGATGCTGCTGAGCGGGTATCGGAAGCATTTGTCAATATTGTGATGGAGCGGGCCCAGCAACCTGCGTGGGTCGATGATGCTACATTTGATCGCCTGGTAGAACTGCTGGATCAACGTCGTGATATTCGCATTAAGTATTTGCTATCCGAAACTATGAGCGAGGAGTTTTGTTGGGCGGATGGGATTGAGGATAAAGGTATAGCGGCGTTGCGGTGTCGCCGCCTCGATGAGGGGTTCAGATACCTTGAGGACGCGGCGTCGAGATTCATTGCAATCGGACGCCCGCACCTTGCGAGCCGGGCCTGGAATTCGCTTGCGCGCGGGAAATTGATGGTTGGTGATGTGGATGCGGCGAAGGAGTATGCAGAGCGTACACTTTCGGTACTGTGCGAGCCGCAATGGGAAGACAATGAGTTCCGTCAAGATGCCAAGGATATCCTCGCTGCAATAGCGGATGTGCAGGAAGAAGGCTAACAATACGCTGCATATCAACGTCGGTGTGGCCCCAACAGATTGTGCACGTGAGGTGTTAGCGTGAGCGCATGAAACGTGTGCTGGCGATTGCTTCAGTGGTGGGTGTTGCATTTGCATCAGCGTGTACCCCGAAACCCGAATTGGCGGACCCTGTCGTGGAGGAATTCCTGGCCGCCATTTCGCGGGGAGATATGGGGATTGCCGCAAGTATGTCCGATCAGCCTGATATCGCTGGGACGGTCCTCGCCGATTCCTGGGCGGGGATGCAGGCTGAGGGTGTGCAGGCAACGGTGGAGCGGGTGCAAACACAAGAGTCCATTGCAACCGCGAAATACACGTTAACGTGGGATTTGCCAAAGGACCGCAGCTATTCTTATACCGCTGAAATGACGCTCAGCCGCACCAAAGGCGAGTGGGCGGTCCGGTGGCAGCCAACACTCCTTCATCCGAAACTTGGTTCGGATCAACATTTGGAGCTTCGGGCAATACCGGCAGAGCGCGCGAGCGTGATTAGTAGCGATGGTACGGAGATCCTTGCCCCGGGCGTGGCGTACCGTGTGTTGTTGAATCCCACGGAGGCGGACAATATTGCAGGCGTGTCAGCGAGGGTGGCGAACGCGCTGGAATCCGCACATCAGCGCGATGAGTCTGTGCCAAAAATTTCCAGTCAGGAGTTGGCCGCCAAACTTGCTGATATCAAAGGGACCTACTCGGTTGCGGTGGTTAACGAGATTCAAGGCAAGATTCTGGAAGATGAACTGCGGGGCGTTCCCGGTGTCACGCTGAACCCGGAGGCTGCGATGGTACGTTCGAATCCGGATTTTGCGCCCGATATTGTTTCCCGCGTGGAGAAGGTCGTCAACAAAGACCTCGAAGGGGCAAATGGCTGGCAAATTGCCGCAGTGAACCCCCATGGTGCGCTTATCGACGCCCTGGAAGTCCACGCTCCGGAACCGGCTCCGGCGGTGCGCATCAGTATCGATCACAATATCCAACAGGCGGCGCAGCATGCGGTGGATATGCGGCAAGAAATGAAGGCCATGCTCGTGGCCATACGGCCTTCCACGGGGGAAATCCTGGCTGTGGCCCAAACGAAAAAAGCTGATGAAGACGGTGACCTGGCGCTCATGGGCCAGTATCCGCCAGGTTCAACGTTTAAAATGATCACCGCTGCGGCTGGGGTGATGGCCGAAGATCTGACACCTGATTCGATTGTCCCGTGTCCGGGCACGATGGAGATTGGGCATCGGGTGGTCACAAACTATAACCAGTTTGCGCGTGGCAATGTGCCAATGGATGCCGCGTTTGCCGCTTCGTGTAACACGAGTTTTGCTGATATTTCGTCCCGTCTCGAACCCGGAGTATTAGAACATACGGCCAAGCAATTTGGTCTTGGGTTGGATTATGAGATTGAGGGTTTTAACACCATTACAGGTTCTGTTCCAAACGGAGACGAACTTGTGGATCGAGTCGAAGCTGGTTTCGGACAGGGCAAAGACCTGGCTAGTCCCTTTGGGATGGCCCTGGTTGCGGCGACCGCAGCGAATGGGAAAACCCCGACGCCGTATCTTGTGCCTGGCCACAACACGAAGGTAAGTGAGGAGGTTGATCCGCCGACACAAGAATCTATCGACGCCCTGCAGCGCATGATGCGTTCGGTGGTCACCAGCGGCACGGCGCGCGGTATGGGTGCTGGCGGAGAAATCCGCGGCAAAACCGGTGAGGCAGAAATCTCGGGCGGGTCGCACGCCTGGTTTGCTGGTTATCGTGACGACGTCGCGTTCGCCACACTGGTTGTGCTCGGCGGCGGAAGTGAATCGGCGGTGGCGATTACTGACCATTTCTTCCGAAAGATGGACGAACCACCATCCTAGGATGCGAGAAGTTTCTCCAGTTGTTTGATTTGCAACTGAACGTCGGCAACTGCTTCCCCCGCATGGTCCCACTCTTCGAGGAAGAAACATTCCTTGTTTGCGGGGTCAATCATGCTGCGGAGGATTTCTAGTGTTTTGGTAGCAATTTCGTCGTAGTTTTCGAATGATGCTGGCTGGGTGTACACAGAATGGAATGAGATCAGAATGTGCGCCGCCGCACGAATTTCGTCATATGAAACGTCGTCGCCTGCGTCGTAGTTTTCAACAGTGCGCGTGACCAGTTGCATGTCTTTGGTATCCCAGAAGTCGCCAAACCAGTCTGCGGCAGTGTCGTTTTCGTAATACTTATAGCCCCAGGCTCCCATACTGTATTCCTTTCGTTGAAGCGTTCGTAAGCGAACACTACACGCCGTGCATAACGACGTCGAAAAGCAGTTTGAAAAGCTATTTGCCGCGGGCGGAGGCGGAAACGATCCGTAAGCCGTTGATCGTGCGTGGATACCCAATGAGGGGTAGCAGCTGAATCACGGTGGTGATGAGCAGTGAGCGACTATTGCCCACGTTTAAATTAGCGGTGACGTGTGCTCGCAATTGTGTGTCACAATCGCCGAGCGCGACGAGCATGCTCAACGTAATCAATTCGCGAACATTTCGCTGAATTCCTTCGCGGCTATAAATATCGCCAAACAAGTTATTGGTGATGAAGTCGAGGATCTGCGGTGCCTCCTGCGCAATACCTTCGGACAGTGTTTTTAATGCGTGATCGCCGAGCGTTGCGCGTTGTATTTGCGCGCCAACAGAAGCTCGGGTTTCTGGTGTAGTAGTGGCTTGTCCGGGGAGTGGCAATTTATAATCGCGCCGCAAAAGTTCATTGTTGGTGATGTGGAGGAAATCGTACACACGTCCCATGCCGACATAGGCGGAAGCTTGGTACAGAATTTCTTTAATCTCCACTGCTGTGACGCCAACATTGAGCGCCGCTTCAAGCATGACCTTGTACATGCCTTCGGAGCCATTGGCGATCAGCGCAGCCAATTGAACCATCAAACGGGTGTGTGCATCTAACTCGCGTGAATCTGCAACTACTTCACCGTAGGCAAAATTGACATAGAATTCCGCGAGCTCCGGGTCGAGTGTTTCAAAACGCGATTTTTTATTGTGAAAGAGAGTTTCAAAATTGTGCTCGGCTTGTTCATGAATAGACATGGGCCCGAGCGTAGACGCAAATGTGCATCAATGCTGGTTTGCGCAACACAACGGGGGTGATAGCCTCCACATATGACATTGGTGAGTCCTCAAAAACTGCGTCGTGGTGATCAACTTGCGGTGCTTTCACCCTCGTTCGCCGCGCCAAGTGCAGGTTTAGCGGTGCATGAACAAGCGTTACGACGGCTGCGCTCCGAATTCTCGGTGGAACCGGTGGAGTTCCCAACAACTCGGATGCCGAATGCCACAGCCGAGCAACGCGCGGCGGATATCAATGCCGCGTTTGCTGACCCGAACATCAAGGGGATTATCACGACTGTTGGTGGAACCGATGAAATTACCGTACTGCGTCACCTTGATATGGAACTAGTGCGCGAACATCCGAAAATCTTTATTGGGTATAGCGACAATACGCATCTGCATCATTTCCTGTGGGGGCTGGGAATCCAGAGTTTTTATGGAGGCTCGACGCAAGTCCATATCGGTGCAGGCCCCGGAGTGGATGAGATCCACCGCAAATCACTGGAGGCGGTATTGTTTTCTGGCGTTGCGCTGGAATTGTATGAGCCTGGCGAGTCTGAAGACTACGGGCATTTTTGGCATCTCCCGGAGGCACTCACACACTATGGAACGCGTCACGCCACGCGCCCCTGGACCTGGGCAGGGCCGAGTAAGAAGGTGACCGGCCGAACCTGGGGTGGGTGCCTTGAGAGTTTGTCCGGAATCGCCCTAGCTGACAGATTGCCCAGTATGGCCCAGCTAGATGGGGCAATACTGTTACTGGAAACCAGTGAAGAACTTCCAAGGCCATCGCTGGTGAAGCAATGGTTATTGGGATTAGGGGAACGCGGTGTCTTTGATGCCGTAGCTGGGGTTGTTATCGCTCGTCCACCGGTGACCTATTTTGACCGCATGCTGGATTTTGAAGCGGCTGAACAGGAGCGACAACACTATGAAGACACTGTACTGAGTACTATCACACAGTATTCAGAATCGCTGGTGGCGTGCTTTGGGGTGCCGTTCGGGCATACACGGCCGCAATGGATTATGCCGCATGGTGGAGTGCTGACCTTGGATGGAACGATGCGTACGGTGACGGCCGATTATTCCTAGCGTTATCCGTAACTTGGTGCGAACTGGATTGTGCTCGCTGAGGGGTGAGTACGATAGTGGTCATGTCTAACACTCGTGCGCGCTTAGTTCCTGGAACTCCAACTCCAATTCGTACTGTTCCGAAGCATATTATTCCTCCTGAATACATATGGAAGGATACTGTTAAGGAGGCGATGGGGGAGCCGGTCATCCAAACTCCAGAGACAATCGAAGCTATGCGTGAAGCCTCCCGCATAGCGGCGAATGCTCTGGTGCTGGCTGGCCGTGCTGTCGCGCCGGGCGTGACCACCGATGAATTAGACCGCATTGCCCACGAATACATGTGTGACAATGGTGCGTATCCATCCACGTTGGGTTACCGCGGGTTTACTAAGAGTTGTTGCACCTCACTGAATGAAGTGGTGTGCCACGGAATTCCCGATTCAACGGTCATTCAAGATGGTGACATTGTGAATATCGACGTCACTGCCTTTAAAAACGGAGTGCATGGCGATACTAATGCAACATTCCTTGCAGGAGATGTTTCCGAAGAGCATCGGTTGTTGGTGGAGCGCACGAAGGAAGCAACTATGCGGGCAATCCGCGCAGCAAAGCCAGGGCGTCCGCTGAATGTAATCGGTCGGGTGATCGAGTCATATGCTAAGCGTTTCGGCTATAACGTGGTGCGGGATTTCACGGGGCACGGCGTGGGGCCAACATTCCACAATGGTTTAGTTGTGTTGCACTATGACAATGAAATTTATAATGACCTGCTCGAACCTGGAATGACGTTAACTATCGAGCCAATGATTAACCTGGGTGAATTGCCATACAAAATTTGGGATGATGGCTGGACGGTAGTCAATAAAGATGGCAAATTCACCGCGCAATTCGAACACACAATTGTTATTACTGAGGATGGTAATGAAATCCTCACCCTCCCTGATGAAGATATCTAGATGACGGCAGTACTTATCGCTGGCACGACGTCTGATGCCGGTAAATCAGTGATTGTTGCGGGCCTGTGCCGGGCGATAGCTCGTCGCGGGATTCGAGTTGCACCGTTTAAAGCGCAGAATATGTCGAACAATTCTGCGGTTTGTCCGGATGGGGGAGAAATTGGGCGGGCTCAGGCGCTGCAGGCTGCCGCATGCGGACTGGAACCGCACGTAGATTTCAATCCGATTTTGTTGAAACCGGGTTCTGATCGGACATCGCAATTGGTGGTTCGGGGCCGAGCTGAAGGTCACGTGAGCGCCCGTTCGTATATCGAACACCGAACACATTTACGTCAGGTTGCTGCGGATTGCTTGCGGGATCTGGAATCACGGTTTGATGTGGTGATTTGTGAGGGTGCAGGTTCGCCTGCAGAGATTAATCTCCGGGAAACTGACGTTGCCAACTTTGGCCTCGCTGAGGCTTGTGACCTTCCCGTATATATCGTCGGAGATATTGATCGCGGCGGCGTCCTCGCTCATTTGTTTGGCACGTATCATATCGTTTCCGTAGCGGACCGTGCCAGGATCCAAGGGTTTATCATCAATAAATTCCGAGGTGACCAAAGCATTCTCGACCCTGGCCTCCGCACGCTTGAAGAGCGAACAGGAGTGCCAACTGTTGCGGTATTGCCGTATATCCATGGACTATGGGTGGATGCCGAGGATTCGCTGCAATCGCAGATCGGGGCAACGATTGGTCCGCACTCGGCTGCGTTAGGGTCGCAGCGTCTGCGGGTGGCGGCCATCAGGTTGCCGCGGGTTTCTAACGCCACCGATGTTGAGGCACTGGCGTGCGAACCAGGAGTTTTGGTGACATGGACCGTAGACCCGGATGCCGTTGCGGAAGCTGATCTTGTAGTGCTCCCAGGCTCCAAAGCGACAATTTCAGATTTAGCATGGTTGCGCGAAACCGGCCTTGCTGACGCCGTGGCCAACCGGACCAAACCCACGCTCGGCGTGTGCGGCGGTTATCAAATGCTTTGCAAACGCATTATCGATCCGGTTGAAGCTGGTGCAATAGAACCAGTGGAAGGGATTGGTGTGTTTGATACGGATATTCAGTTCCATCAAGAAAAAACACTGATTCGGCATCCGTACGGGGCGTATGAAATTCATCACGGAAGGGTGACGCGCAACGCGGAGGCTCCGTGGATTGGGGATGAAGGAGCAGCAAAAGGTGTGTTCCGAGGCACTCACCGTCACGGGCACCTGGAACACGACGAAACCAGGCGCGAGTTGTTACGCTGGGTTGCGCAGCAATGCGGTAAAGATGGGTTTGTGCTGAGCTCGAATACGTCGTTTCATGGCGAACGAGACCGCCAGTTGGATCGTATTGCTGACGCCCTGGAAGCGCACTGGGACCTGGATGCGTGGTTGCGCGACGTCGAAACGCATTATCGACGCCGCGGCCACTAGGTTAGTTCAAAGGGTAGCGGTGGGCCCACGATTCGAAGAAGACGGTCCACTCATCATCGGGGCGGAGCTTCATCCCGGGGTAGGGTTCACCGTTGGTCTCGTCGGTGAAGCCTGCAAACTTCGTTCCGCCGTTGTAGTAGGCGTCGGTGAAGTTTCCGGTGACCTCGGAGAGATCGACGTCGTAAAAGTTGGTGCCGATGAAGGTCGTGTCGCGGAAGGTTGCGTAGGTCAGTGACGTGTTTGGGAAGAACGCGTTACTGAAATCGGCGGTCATGATTGTTGCGCCGTCAAGTTCTGCGTATCCGAAGCTGCACCACTGTGCGAAAACATCTTCGAAGTGCGCTTTCTTGAGGTTTGCTTTATCGAAGAACACGTTCTGCAGGTGAGCCCCGATAAACCTTGCGCCTTCAAAGTTGGATTTGAACGCAATTGCGTCGGTGAAATCGGTGCGTTTGAGGTTGGTGTTGGTGAAGTTGGCGCTCTGCATGCGGGTGCCGCGGAAGGTTGCCCCTTCGAGGTTGGCATCGGTGAGGATGGCGTTGGTCAGGTCGGCGCCATTAAAGTTCGCGCCCCGGAGGTCTTGGCCTGTGAAATCTGCACCTTGAAGATCTTGGCCTTCATAATTGTGCTCCTGCGGTACTTCTGTGGTGCTGAGTGTGGTGGTTTCCGGGTTGGAAGTGAGTGATTGTCCCTGAGCAGTGGCGGGTCCGATGGGTTGAAGACTGATCATGGCGATGCTTACCGCAAACGCTATTGAGAGAATCCTCATTGTGATGGTGCTTCCTTGTGATTGAATGCCGAGCGGACTTTGAGCGATGAGTTTCATGAAACTGCAGATATGCTATTCCAGGCATAGGGCTGTGTCTAGCGTGTGCTTTTTCGTCGTTTGTTAGCGCATGAGTTTTGGGAAAATTTACTCATAGTGGTGTTGTGGTCTCCCCAGGTTGCGTACAGATATCAGGCTGTGTTTGCTGGGCAAAAGGTGGCGCATGGGTTGTGTGGGGCGTATGTGGCGGCCAGTATGTGTTTTATGCGCTGAGACGCAAAGATTTTTTATGCCAAAAATAATGGTAAAAGTTGCCGACGATGAATGCTTCGCCAGCAACCTATCATTGGTGTTTCAGTGAAGAGGATTCGGATGTGTAGGAAAAACCAGCTGCTGCGGCTGCTAAAGCTGCAGCAATATATGCCCAGGCAAGCAATGAAGGTGGTGCGGACCAGATCAGTCGTTCCGCAGGTATGGCCGCAACGTAGATGGCGTAGAGCATGGTCGGTGCCAGAATGAGGCACGCGGCCGTCGCAAAGCGAGCCGGAAATGAGCGCCGCGCAACCCGCACGCGAATAATCGAATATATGCACGCTATTACGGTGAGGGCGGCAACCGTGATGACCGCGATGCGGCGGGGGAGTGTGTCGGCGCCGAGGGCTAAATACCCCGTCGCTGCGGGGCCTGCGATACATGCAAGAATGTTTGGAATCCAGGATGAAGGAAACTGTCCTAGCCCGCCGATAAAACAGGCGATCGAGGCAATCGGCATGCCGTAGAAAATCCCTACCAGCGAGGCCGCTGAAAGTTCGTTGAAGTGGGTGAATCTGGCGAGCATTGTGATTGCGCCAATCGCTAAAATCGTCACTCCGCCGAGTGCCGCCAAGCCCTCAAATATTGTTAATTCGCGGCCTTTTCTGAGCTGCGCTAACGCGGAGCCTGCGCCCAAAACAACGCCAGAAGCAGCAAGAATCGAATACAGCCAGTGCGACCGTGTGAATTCAATGCCCAATGTTGCCAACATGATTGCTACGGCCGTACTCAGGCTCGCCGTAGCCGTAGGGACTCGAAGCATACCCAGGGTTGACCTACTCTCTCGGCTCAGGAACTGCGCCCCGCCACATTACCAGTAACGGTACCGATGAAGCGGCGACCAACACGAAGACAACGGGAAGAAGTTCAGCGCTACCAAACACCTGAATAATCGAACACAGAGACAACATGAGTGTGGTGCCGGTGGTGCCAGTGACTTGCAGTGCGGAGCCAGTGAACCCGGAGTCCTCCGGACGGCAAAGCTCCAAAGGTTTCGAAGACATGCGCGGATACACAAATCCCATACCCACAGCAGTGATCGCCCAACCGGAAACCGCAAGAGCCCAGTGGCCACCACTCCACGCCACAATACCAACCCACAAGGTGCCGGTGGCCATACACGTCACGCCAACCCGAAACACCAGTGGCGTCGCGTAGCGCCTGCCGCGGCGGGATTGGAATTCTGAGCCAAGGAACCAAAACACGCCGGTCACAGTGAGGGCGATGCCGGTGAGTGAGGGGCCGAGTTGGTAGGTTTGCGCAAGAAGGAGGGGTGCGTAGATTTCTGCGGCGAAAAACATGTCCACAAAGCCGCGTGTGGCAACGAGCCTCGGTACGCCGCGTTGCAGTCGCAGGGTGCCCCGCGGCGTCAAGAAGCGCAATGTCGTGAGGGCGGCGAGCAGAGAGCCAACAATTATCACCGGTGCCCAGAACAGTGATGTTTGTGACGCAACGCTCATGGTGCTCACAGCGGCAGCCAACATCACAGCAGCAATGAGTGTGGATCGGTGGTGGGGTTTCTTTTCAACAACTGGTTGTTCCAAGGTGAGCAGTGCCTTGGAGAGAAACAACACAGCAACAATGATTGCAACAAGTGCGAACAGAAACACCGCGTGCCAGGAAAAAGAAACGGTGAGTAATCCGGCAAGGCCAGGGCCGATCAGTGATGGCACGACCCAGGCGCCAGCGAACGCCGCGAAGACGGTTTGCCGTAGCTGTTTTGGATACGCCAAGGCGATCACCGAATATACCGCGACGATCAGCCCTCCAGTACCGAATCCTTGCACCATTCGCGAGATGAGAAACACCAGCATGGTTGGGGCGATTACGGAGAGCAATAACCCGAAGGCGAGCCCAATCGCCGAGATCAGAAACGAACGGCGCGCCCCGTACCTGTCGGTTGCGATACCTGAACTCACCATGCCGATAATCGACGCGGCGAGTGCGGCGACGAAGGTGAGTGAGTAGGCTTCGGCGTCGCCAAGCTCCGTTGCGATATGTGGCATCACCGCTGTAACCGCCGTTTGGTCGAATGCACATGCGGTAATCGCGGTGAGGACGCCGAGCGTAGTGAGCCGGTATTCGGCCGAGAAAATCCCGGGATTATCCACTATTACTACGCGTTAAATTCCAATCCGAGGAGGGCGTTTTCGGTGACTTCAGGCAGAGCCGGGTGGATCCAGTATTGGTCGCGGGCTACTTCACGGAGATCAAGATCGAACGCCATAACGGTGATGAGTTGCTGGATCAGCGTGGAAGCTTGCGGGCCCATATAGTGAGCGCCCAGGAGACGGCCGGTATTGCGGTCTGCGATGAGCTTTGCAAATCCGGTGGTGTCTTCCATTGCCCAACCGTAGGCAGTATCGCCGTATTGTTGAATCTTGATGGTGAGTTCCCGGCCGGTGGCGCGCGCCTCGGCTTCGGTCATGCCAACACTTGCGAGCTGCGGGTGGGTAAACACGGCTGCGGGGACATGATCGTGCGGCATGGGGCGCATGTCTTCCGGGTGAAGTAGGTTGTGCCGCACGGCACGCATTTCCGCATTGGCGACGTGTTTCAGCTGGTAAGGGGAGGAAACATCGCCGAGCGCCCAGACGCCTTCTGCGGTGGTTCGGCCAAATTCATCGACCTTGATGCGGGCGCCGTCCATCTCGATGCCGCCGAGATCAAGGTCCATTTGGTCACCATTTGGTACGCGGCCAGTAGCAACTAAGAGGACCTCGGCGGTGAGTTGTTCACCATTGTCCAGGGTGAGGGTGACACCATCGGAATCTTCCGTAGCGGACGTCACGGGGTGCCCAAGTTTCAGGTTCCATTGTGTGCCAGCGATTTCGGTGAAGCGTTGGGAGATGGTCTCATCGGCTTTTCGAAGCAGGATTGGGCTGCGGTTTGTTACCGTGACGTCCACACCCAGAGACGAGAACACATGGGCGAATTCAACGGCAATAAAACCACCGCCTTGAATGATCATGCTCTTTGGCAGTTGCTCCAGGCGCAGGATGTTTTCGTTGGTGTAGTAGGTGACCCCAGATTCGGCGATGACCTCAGGGACGGCAGGGCGCGCCCCGGTGGCAATGACGATGCGGTCGCCGGTGATTGTTTCTTCGCCAACCTGTACGGTTCGCGTATCGACGAATCGCGCATGCTCGGCGTAAACATCAATGTTCGGCGTTTCCGGTCCACGGCGGTAGGCCTCGCCACCTCGTGCGATTGGATCGATGCGGTTGGTGAACACTCGCTCAACAATTGCAGGCCAGTCCACACCATCAAGGGTGGCTTGTAGGCCATAGGTGTTGGCGTGTTGAATCTCTCTGGCGACATCTGCGGCGTACACAAACATTTTCGTAGGAATGCAGCCCACATTTAAACATGTGCCGCCAAATACGCCTTTTCAACGATCGCAATTGAAAGATCATCAAATTCCGGTCCTGGAATGGAATTCCCAGAACCCGTGCCAATAATAATGAGGTCGTAGTGTTTCATATCAAACCTTAACGTTTGTCAACGGTGAATTATTCCGCAGTGGATGGAGTGGGCGGGGCGTCGATAAGCGCAGTCGCCCACGCGAGGCTGGTGTGCAGAGCGGCGGCTAACGGCTCCGGCCGGGAAAGATACACGTCATGCTTTGCGCCTGCGATGCCCTCTACGGTGACCGTACCGCCGATAGCGTGCGCCCAACGGCGGATCTGGTGCACGTCGAGGACACCATCAGCGGTATGCACGTGCTCGGAAAACTCCGGACGCAGCCAGGATTCCGTGGAACACAACACCAGTAACGGGAGCGCGCACTCAATGTCGCCGTGGTGGATGCGCCGCTGGTTGAGCAGCACAGTCCGCAACCAAGCATTGTTTTTCGGCTGCCCGCCGAGTGGTTTATAGGTCAGGTTGTAGTCCCAGTCGCCGAGTTCACTGTGATGCAGCGAACGCCCATAGGATGCTACAGGTTCATGATGCAGTTGCTTCTCTGGGCGAATCTTTCCAAGGATGTTGTATACCCAGGTCCCAAATCGAACTTTTGGCCGAGAATACATCATTTCAAACCATGGGCTATTGAGGATTGCGCCGGTGATCAGGCGGTGCCGATCAGGGTCTGTTCTGCGTATGTGATCGAACCATAAGACCAGCGCCAATGCGCCAGTTGAATGCCCATTAAAGATGATCTTGTTGTGCTGTTTTGACACTTCATCGAGGGCAACGGTGAAATCTGGGAAATAGTATTTCAGTTCGGATGTGTGGTGCCAGCGTTGACCTTCGCGCCAGGATCGACCGCATTTTCGTAAGTCAATGGCGTAGACGGCCCAGCCAGCGCTAGTGAAAAACTCCGCCACATGATTAAGGAAAAAATAGTCGCTCATGCCATGGACAAACACCATCGCGGGAGTGTCCGGTGTGAGTGTGAGACTGCTTGGCCGGTGGCGCACCAAGGTGGCAATGACTGAACCTTCACCGTCCGGATCAGTGCCGAGGTCAAAGGTGCGCCGCTGGTACTCCGGGCCCAGAATATCGCTCGTCCAATCTGGTGCGAGGGGGAGTTCATTCATGGGTCTATCGTACGTTTCTTCCCTTGAAAAAATCCGCACGGGTGGCTTAATAGAAATATTCCTACCGAACTAGAGCGATGGCGGCCCGTGTGCCATTGTTGGGGTAGTCAGGTGGCCTGGGAATACCTGAAAAACAACGCCGATTATCACCCACCTGGGGGTGAGAGTTATGAATTTGAAATGTCCTAAGGGTTTGTGCCTATTGGTGGATAAACCTGCTGCTTACCAATAGCAACGCCGCCGGTGGCGGTGGGCTAGAGCTGGGAGTTTGTTGTGTTCTTGCACTGAGTGCATTCAATTTTTGCCTACCCCCACGGCATTCAGCGTAGAGTTAATGCAAACACGGCCGCCTATCTAGGTACCCGCTGCCTGATGGGTGGCCTGTTGGTGCCTTTCAGTATCTGTAGTGGCATCCATTTTTTGTGTGATTCTTTGTGGAAAAGAGGCGCGAATAGGGTGCTAGTTTTGCCAGGTGTTCTAAGGTGCTCAAAGCGAACGCACAGTCATTGAAGGAAGTTGAAAGCAGTGTCAGATTCCAAGGTTTCTACAATCCCCGTGACCGATGAGGTTGATGTTGCCCTTATCGGTGCTGGCATCATGAGCGCAACTCTGGGCGCAATGCTGCGTGAACTAGAACCTAGCTGGAGCCAGGTCATGGTGGAGCGGCTCGACGGTCCCGCGGAGGAATCCTCCTCCCCGTGGAACAACGCCGGAACCGGCCACTCCGCGCTTTGCGAATTGAATTACACCCCAGAAGTAAATGGCAAAATTAAAACCGCGAATGCCATTAATGTGAATGAGAAATTCCAGGTTTCGCGGCAATTTTGGGCGCACCAAAAAGATGCTGGCGTACTCACTGATACCCGGGAATTTATTAACCCTGTGCCGCACGTTTCTTTCGCCCAGGGCGAAGACCAGGTGGTGTATTTAAAGAAGCGTTTTGAAGCGCTGGCACCGCACCCGCTATTTCCGAATATGAAATTCACCGACGATCCGGCAGAATTTGCGAAGATGCTGCCGTTGATGGCAAATGGTCGGGACTTTGACAAAGAAAAAGTAGCCATCTCATGGACGGATGCTGGCACTGATATCAACTATGGTGCGATGGCTCGGCAGTTTATCGACGCCGCAAAGCGCGCTGGAACTACTGTTCGCTACGGTCATGAGGTGAAAGACATTACCGCTGATGGTGATGGCTGGAAGCTGAAGATCAAGAATGTTCACACAGGTGATCTCACGGTCATTCGTGCGAACTTCGTGTTTGTTGGTGCCGGTGGTATGGCCCTGCCGCTGCTACAAAAGGCCCGCATTCCGGAAATCCGCGGCTTTGGTGGTTTCCCAGTGTCTGGCCAATGGCTGCGATGCACCAATGAGGAGCTCATTCAGCAACACAATGCGAAGGTGTATGGTAAGGCTTCTGTTGGTGCTCCGCCAATGTCTGTGCCGCACTTGGATACCCGTGTCATTGATGGCAAGACTGGTTTGTTGTTCGGCCCATATGCTGGTTGGACTCCGAAGTTCCTCAAGCGGGGTTCGTGGTTGGATCTACCGAAGTCGCTGCGTCCTACCAACTTCATGTCCATGCTGGCGGTTGGTTTCCAAGAACTCGGCTTGACCAAGTACCTCATCACGGAGCTGATGAAAGATCAGCAAGCCCGTATTGAATCGCTGCGCGAATACATGCCATCTGCCCGCGATGAAGATTGGGAACTTGTAACCGCAGGTCAGCGCGTGCAGGTAATTAAGCCAATCGTTGGACCTCGATTTGGTTCGTTGGAATTTGGTACTGCGTTGATCAATAACTCCGAGGGCACCATTGCCGGTATTTTGGGTGCTTCTCCTGGCGCTTCCATTGCCCCTGCCGCGATGGTGGAATTGTTGGAGCGTTGCTTTGGCCAGAAGATGGTGGAGTGGGGCCCGAAGTTGAAGCAGCTGATTCCTTCCTACGGAATTAAGCTTTCGACGGACCAGAAACTCTTCAACGAAATGTGGGAGTACACTCAAAAGACACTCGATCTGGAGGTCTAACACTTGTCCCACACTGCCCTCGCTCCTGGCTATCCATTTACTGCTGTAGTGGGTCAGGACCAGCTACGGTTGGCGCTGATTCTTACCGCAATTGCACCCAGGATCGGGGGTGTTGTTGTGCGTGGTGAAAAAGGCACTGCAAAGACTACGACGGTGCGGGCATTCGCAGGTTTGCTCGATGGTGCGCCGCTGGTGAATCTGCCGATTGGTGCTACTGAGGACCGCGTGGTCGGCTCGCTCGACATGGAGACGGTGTTTACCACGGGTCGCGCGGAGTACCGCCCGGGGTTGTTGGCCCAGGCACACGGCGGCGTGCTGTACGTGGATGAGGTGAATCTGTTGGCTGACCATCTTGTCGACGCCCTGCTCGACGCTGCGGCTACCGGGCGCGTCACCGTGGAACGTGACGGAATTTCCCATACCAGCCCGGCGTCGTTTGTGCTTGTTGGCACGATGAACCCGGAGGAAGGGGAGCTTCGCCCGCAGCTTCTGGACCGGTTTGGGCTTGCGGTGGATGTGGCGGCCTCCCGCGATGTGGAAATCCGCTCGGAAATTATGCGTCGGCGGTTGGCGTTTGAGGCGGATCCTCAAGGGTTTGCGAGCGCTTGGTTGGCTGAGGACCGCGAGGTGGCGCAGCGGATTCACGATGCCAAAAACCTTTTGGGGAGCGTGGTGTTGAGTGATGTAAACCTCGCAAGAATCGCCCACCTGTGCGCTTCGTTTGATGTGGATGGAATGCGCGCCGATTTGGTGATTGCGAGGACCGCGATGGCGCATGCTGCGTGGCGTGGTTCTACTGTTGTGGATGATGAGGATATCCGGATTGCGGCGACGTTGGCGTTGCCGCATCGCCGTCGCCGAAACCCATTTGATGAGCCGGGACTGAACGAAGAGCAGCTCGAACAGGTGTTGGATGAGGCTCGGCAAGAGCATCCGGAGGAGCAAGGTGACCCGAAGCAACAAGAGGCTCCTGACCCTCCTGCGGAATCCGAACAGGATAGTGAGCCTACGGATGACGGGGAGGTAGGTAGCGCCGATTCTGGCGCCCAGTTTCGCCCCGAGGTTGTTTCGTAGGCAGGGTGTTGGGGACGCTGGAGTTCCGGGACGGCGTTCAAAAGCGTATTCCATGTATGGTGCGGATGTTCGAGCGATTCGCCAGGGGCGTGGTGTGCATCCGATTGGCACGGTGCTGGCTGCGGCGGATCGTGGTGCGGGGATTGTGCGTGGCATGATTGATTTCCGCCCGGAGGATCTGCGGGGTTCGCTGCGTCGCGGTATGGAGTCGAATTTCATTGTGTTTGTGGTTGATGCTTCGGGGTCGATGGCGGCACGGGATCGGCTGGCTGCTGTGACGGGCGCGGTGTTATCGATGCTTCAGGATGCGTATCAGCGCCGCGATAAGGTTGCGGTGATTACTGTTCGGGGTTCCGAACCTACGCTCGTGCTACCGCCAACGGGTTCGATTGAGGTTGCGGTACGGAGGTTTGCGGATTTGCCGACCGGGGGACGGACGCCGCTTGGGGAGGGCTTGTTGATGGCCCACGACATAATCGAACGTGAGTACCGCAAGGAGCCGGGGCGTCGTGCGCTGCTGGTGGTGCTGTCCGACGGCCGCGCCACTGGCGTTTCTGGCATGGATGGTGCGCGTCGTGCGGCAGGGTTGATTGCGTCTCGTGGTTTGGCGGGAAGTCTTGTGATTAATTGTGAGCGCGGTGGACGTATTCAGCTTGGCTTGGCCAGGGAGCTTGCGCGACATTTGCAAGGAATGTGCGTGGAGCTTGATGAAATTAATGCGGAATCGGTCGCCGGGGTGATTCATGCGTTGTGACGTTTAGGTTTCCGGGGCGTCGTCATCTGTGAGTGGCGGGATGTCGTCGTAGTCCCTGAGCTGCCGTTTTCGGTAGGTGAGCTGGAGTTTTTGATACTTGGCAAGCTTGTCGCGGTAGTTCTGCAGTGTTTGCCCCCAGCGTCCAAGCCCGTGTTTGCTGGGTGGTCGTTTGTGGTGGTTGGGCGGTTCGGTCGCTTCGGCGTGCTTGGTGGTGACGCCCTTTTCGACGCCGCACACTTGGCCTGCGAGCGGACCTGTGGGGATGGTAGTAACTGTGGTGTTGTTAATGTGCCAGGTGATGGTTCCGTAGATATCTGATGTTGCGTGAATGTGCCGATCGGTTTTGGTGTTGTGGTGGGTTCGGCACAGGCATTGCAGATTGGATAGTGTGGTCCAGCCGCCTTGGGCGTAGTTCGTCACGTGGTCAACATCGCAGTATCGTGCGGCGATGGTGCAGCCTGGGTATCGGCATGTTCCATCGCGAAGTTTCGTAACGATAATTTGGTCTAGGTTCGGATGATACGAGCTGTGGCAGAGTTCGGCGACGGCGTCGATGTTTTTCCAGGCGATTTTTCGGGTGAGTGCGAGTGCGCGACGTTGATTCGCTGTGAGGCGGCCGGTGCCGTCGGTGGCGATAATATCGATGCGGTCGGTTGGGACGAGCTCACCAACACCATAAATCCGTAATTCGCGGGCTTCGTCGCGTTGGGATGCCTCGCCACAGAGTCGGTTCATGACTACTTGATCGTGGCGAAGCTGATATTGTTTGGCGTCGGCCTTGATGGTGTATTGAGCTTCAACGGCGTCTTCGGTAGGAAGTGTGACTTGGAGGACGCTAACAGCGGGGTTGCCAGTATCCAATACGGTGACACCATAGTTGGGAGTTGGTGGATCAAAATCCACCTTGCCGTTGGTGTCCTCGAATTCGGCGTAAATTCCGAGCCTGACAAGTTCATCGCGAATCGCCTGTTTGATGGTGTGCGTTGTGGGGAGGGCTTGGTTTGGCACCGCGGCGGTGAGTTGGTGCACGATAAACACATCGAGAAGATTCCAGATGTCCCGATATTCCGGATCGGTGGAGACCGTGACCAGAGACGACCATAGGGTGCGCAGCATGGCGTAGCCTATAACGCCTAACGCCAAGCCGTGTTCTTTCGTTCTGGGTAGAAAGGTATGTAACAACCAGCAGCCGGCCACAATATTTCGCATTCGGGTTTGGGAATAATGCGCTGACTGTGCCGCAAGGGGGCGGACCACGGTTTGCCAATCAATTGTTTCCCAATGCACTTGTTCTGTAGCTTGTAGGTACGTCTTAAGAAACGCTTTGTTTTGTTCGACCTCTAATTGGCCGATCGTGTTCTCTGGATTATGGACAATAAACCCTGGGGTATCATCCATTGCTGCCACCTCCCGATTCCCGCATCTGTTGTTGTTCAGCTACCCCAACTCTACTGCATGTAGCATATATAAAGCTACTATATCCCCAGGTAAAAACATATTTTGCCCAATTCGATTTACTACCCCCGCAGCATGTTCTCTACCAGCAAAAACAACATTGAAATAATTGGCCCATGATTAAATTGCGAAGCATTTAAATAGCGGCGGCGACAGCGTGCATGCCGTCATATAACAGCATTGTAGCGGGTGTGCGGCGTCGAAAAGCGATAATTTGATGTTGGATATGGAGAATGGGTACAAGCGGAAGCTGTGGAAAACCTGTGACATTGCACATATTTTTAAGTACATCAATGCACCCTACAACAGGGGTATGTGTGTTAGTGGGGGCGGGGGCATTGAGTCGCGGTCTTCGTGTGTGATATAGGTAAGCCTATAGAAATAGTTAACGCACTTCAGATTTAACGTAGTAGTGCGCAATCTGGGTGCTAGAAGGACCTTGTAGGTCAGTTGAAAGGAGAGGCGAAGATGGCGGAGTCGGTGGTGTCGGAAACGGCCACTGATCAGCGGCAATCGGCGACCTTACAAGACCTATTCAATATTGTGTCCCCAATTAGGACGCAACTTATTGTGGTTGCGACAATCACAGTAGTTGCTTCGATGCTGCGGTTTGCTCCAAGTGTGGCGATCGCCCAGTTAGCAATCCAGTACAGCGACGTAGGCACAATCGAACCTTCGTACGTTGTGCGTTGGCTGGTGGCAGCAGGGGCCGGGCTCATCGTAGGGCATTTTCTCATCATGTGGGGCGTTGGTTACTGCCACAAGCTTGAAGCGAAATTCCGCTATCAACTCCGCCGAAGGGTTGCGCACAAGCTTTCGGAAGTGCCGTTGGGTTGGTATGGCACACACAGCAGCGGTTCCTTGAAACGCCTCGTCCGTGACGATATCGCTGCAGTGCATACCATCATCGCGCATGCACCAGTTGATGTGGTCACCGCTATCGCACTACCAATCATTAGCCTTGCGTATCTTTTCTTCTATAACTGGCTGTATGCACTTGGAATCGTGCTATTCATCGTGTTGCTCATGGCGGGCGGGTTGGTTGTGATGAGCATTTCTGCAAAGGGTATCAATGCGGAATACCTGTCGGCGCAATCACGGATGTCACATCTGCTGGTGGAACTGACCGACGGCATCGCAACTGTCAAGAACTTCGGCGGTACCAACCTGTTGATGAACCGCTTCGATAGTGCATTGCGACAGTTGGCGAGTATCACCACCCGGTGGATGAACGGGACTGGGCGCAGTCAATCAGTGATCGCGGCATTTTTGAATCCGGTTGGAATGCTGCTGCCTGTGACTGGACTCGGGTGGTTGATCATTACGTACACGAGCGCGGAACCGGTGATTCTGGTTCCATTCCTCATGGTCGGCCTCGGACTGCCGATGGGCTTGTTGAATAGTGTGGTGCTGATTCGTTTTATTGGCACCGGCCTCGAAGCCCTCAACCGAATAAACGATCTATTGGCTGTGGAACCGTTGCCGCGCGCGAAGCATCCAAAGGCAATTCCGGCAGGTGACCTCACGGTGGAAATGCGGGATGTCTCGGTGAGTTATGTGCCTGGGCATCCGGTACTCAAGGATATTAACCTGCATTTCGCGCCCGGCACTGTGACGGCGATCGTTGGCCCTTCTGGTTCGGGGAAAACTACGTTGACCAGGTTGATTGCTAGGTATATCGATGTGGATTCGGGTGCCGTCTTGATAGGTGGGGTGGATGTGCGTGAGTTGGCTGAGCGGGAATTGCTTGCTCAGTTAGCGATTGTGGATCAGGATGTTGCGTTGATG
>JAUMZC010000142.1 GCA_030528295.1 Corynebacterium sp. | reverse complement strand
TAACGGTCCATTATCGTGAGAAACCATCCAACTGGAATCATGGCCAACAAGGATTGTTGGCCGAATGCATGTGCGGTGAGCAACCCGGCTAATCCAAGGTACATTGGGTTTCGAGTCAACCGAAGCACGCCAGAATTTACAAGCGAATCACTTCGTTCCGGGCGCACCGGGTCCAACGTTGTTCCCGCAACCAGAAAACTACGTACAGCAGCGCCAATCAAACCTATGGAAACACCCGCTACCGCAACTGCCGCAAAACTATTTGTATAAGAAATCTTATTTTTCGATGCAGGTAACAATCGTTGCGAGCACGCTGCCAACAGCATCACCGCCACCGGAGGAATACGCATACATCAATTATGCATACCTCAACGCGATGCGCTGCGTGATCGATCTACCGTGCAAGAAGCGCACGCCCGGAAGCAACCGTTACATCGACCAAGCGTGCGCCTCGAATTGTTTCACCGAACAACTTATTGAGCTGGCACTGTCCCCTCCTCCGTTGGTGTTGTCGTAGCTGCACGCAGGATATCGTTCTGCTTTTCGACGTCCAGCTTGAACGCCAGGAACCCAATAATCACACAGGCGATCGCCGGTAACCAGAGATACGTGACGTGAAGCATCGCAATGACCGAATCGGGTTGTGCCACGGTCTCACCGCCTCCGGTAGTAGAACTGATGTACCCTGAGGCGTCGAGCAGCCATCCGGTCATTGCGGTGCCTAAACCACCGCCAAGTTTGGTTCCCAACGATGTGCAGGAGAACATGAGGCCATCAATACGCTTGCCCGATTTCAAGAATGTATGTTCACTTGCTTCTGCGATAAGTGCAGTGAGTGTTCCTTGCAGTGGTGCAATACTGAGTGCAGCGATTGCTGTAAACACCAACATGAGTGGAACGTTAGCCATATAACCTGCAACAATAACGCCGATACGGGCAATGATCGCAACAATGTAGCCGACCAAGTTCACGTTATACATGTTGCCAACGCGAGCGACGATAAACGGCAACACAATCAACGCAATCATTTGCGGAATATTGATCGCAGATGCGAACGGCCCGAGAAGGTCCGGGTTCCCAAGGACGTACGTCATGAAGTAAATACCCATGCCGGTGAGCGCGCCATATAGCTGCATGGTGATAAACATCAGCACCACAATCATGAAATATTTGTTTTTGAGCACTAGCCGCAATGCCTGTGAAATGGGTAATTTGTCTTCGTCTTTCTTCTTCCCCTCGGCAAGTTCCTCCGGGGAGAGTTCACGCACGGAATACGCCGAAAGAGAGTTTGAGATGAGACCTATTAAGGCGTAAATAATTGCGACTGTTCGCCAGCCTTCTGCACCGCCTCCCATGAACTGGACCGCTTGCACTGTCACCGCTTGAATTGCCAGGCTCGTACCGAACGCGAATACAAAACGGATCGAACCCATCTGCACACGCTCGTTGGTGTTCTTGGTAATCAACGCTGTTAACGCGGAATACGCAATATTGTTCGCAGTGTAAAACACTGAATTCAGCAGGGTATATGCAATAAAGAACCACACATATTTTGCGGTCATTCCAAGACTTGGTGGGATTGCGAAAACAGCGACGATCATCGCCGCACAACCGAAAAATGCCCCAAACATCCATGGGCGTGCCTTGCCCATTCTGGTCTGCGTTTTATCAAGAAGGAATCCGAATATAAAGTCGGAAAATCCATCAAAGAAGCGTGACAACATCATGAGCGTGGCAACGACGCCAGCCTGCATCCCCATGGTGTCGGTGAGGTAAATCATGACGAAGGCTGAAAGGAAGGCATAGACAACATTTCCGGCGATGTCGCCGCTACCGTAACCCACTTTGTTGTACCACTTCAGGTACTTCCTTTCGGTGGCTTCTGTACTCATTGTTGGTCTCCTCTCTGTGAGAAAGGCGTGGTGGATTGAAGGGTTGAAATGAGGGTTATATTGCGTCGACGCTCTCGATCAGCAGTCGCAGACGCATTGCGAGTTTGGGATCGTTCACTCGGTAGCGTTCCAACAGTTCGGGACCACAACTGTTCGACCCGATGCCTGACATTGCGGCATCGACACAGACAACGGTTGAACCGCTCGGTTCCAGCTCAAAATCGTGGTGTTGTTTGGTGAGTTCTTCCTGCGTGTACGCGGAAACATTGAAGGAAAACGGTGAGGTGCTGACAGCAGCGAATGACAGCTGATTTCCTCGTAACGTAACGACGTCGCAATCGCTGCGCGAACCACTTTCCTGCGGGCGTGTATACGTTTCGGAAAGGGAACTCACGTTTGATGAATACCAGCCGTGCCTGCAGGAACGTCGCTTATCGATGTAATTTTCAAACGGGCCGAGTCCGAAGTACCGCACTGCATGGTCCTCTTCCGCCAAGAAGAAACGCATGCCAAACCGGGGCAAGTAGGGAAATGCAAGATCGCGTTGACCAGAGATATCGAGGTCGACCGCACCGTCGTTATGAATAGTCCATGTCACATGAAGCCGCATGATCGGTTGAATTGTCGGCGCTACTAACGCCACTTGCGCATGAACAATCGTCCTATTCCCGATCGTTGAAACCGAACAGCTATACGCACGAGTTGTTGCTTGGTGGTAACGGGCGCGGCGCCATTGCACCTCAGCGTGACGATCATTGTCTGTCGGCGCTCGCCAAATATTAATCTCGGAAGGGCGTGTGAACACTTCCTTGTTGTCAACGCACACCTGCGTCAGAAGACCTGTTCGCGTATCAAACTCGTAATTGAAATTGGCTCCGTTCACGATAATGCGCCCCGGAAGCTCAGCGACGTCGATACGCTCATCGACAGTAGTGTTTTCCAACAAACGTTTGACATAGGTGTTGCAACGGTCTGCCGTTGGGATCTCAATCTCATCGAAGCCGAGCTCATCACCTGCAGAAACTAGCGCTTCGCCACGTTTGCGGTGGTATGTGAGCGTCAAAAAACAGCGCCCTTGCCGCCTAGCGATGTTGCGCACAGATTCGGGTAATTCAACCCGTATCGTCTTATGTGGGCTCAATGGATGCGGTAGAACAAGGTTTCCTGAATCCACAAGCTCACCATCAATAGTGAGTTCGAATTCAATGTCGGCGTACGTGGTGAACTCAAGGAAATCAAGCTGGTTGCGCAGCGTAATTGTGTTCGATTTTTGGTCGAATGCAACCACACGTGCTGGTCGCTGAACATTCCAAAGTTCGCGTAAACCTTGATGTGGGACACGATCAGGATTCACTAGACCGTCCACACAGAAGTTCCCATCGTGTACCGTTTCACCATGGTCTCCGCCATACAAATATCGGGGATTGCCTTCCGCATCACGACCATCGGTGACGGCATGATCGCACCATTCCCACACGAATCCGCCACACATTCGCGGGTCCGCCAGAATCAGATCCCAATATTCCTCTAAATCACCAGGTCCATTGCCCATTGCATGGCAATACTCCACCAGTATGAACGGCTTGTCCGGGCAGTCGTTCAAGTAATCGTGGATCTCGTTGAGTGACGGATACATCCGCGAGTACAGATCAATATTGGAGTAATCGTAGCGGCGATCTCGTGACCGGTAGTACGCAGACTCGTAGTGGGTTACTCGCGTCGGATCAAATTGCTTTATCCACGCCAACGCGAGTTCAAATGTCGTACCGAATGCACATTCGTTTCCGGCCGACCAGGAAATCACACTTGGGCGATTCTTTTCTCGCTGTACGCAGAGCTCAACCCTGTCCATTGTTGGTTGTATCCACTCGGGATTGTTTGCGATTCGCTCATTCCAATGTTCAACCACGTTTGGCCACGAATCATCCTTGAGAAATTGAGTTTGCGTCCCGTGGCTTTCATTGTCTGCCTCGGACATCACGTAAAAACCGTACTCATCGCACATTTGGTAAAACCGAGGATCACTGGGATAGTGCGCCGTTCGAATCGCATTGATGTTCGCTTTGCGCATCATCCGCAAGTCACGCCGCATATGTTCGATATCAACGCTGGGTCCAGTGACTGGATCAGAATCATGCCTATTGACGCCGCGCAACGTCACAGGTTTGCCGTTCACCTTCAGGACTGCGCCGTCGACAAAAACTTCACGAACACCAATTCGCTCGTGGATTGTCTCGTGCGGGCACGTGATCGTGAGGTTATAGAGGTAAGGATCCTCAGCGTTCCACAGATGGGGTTGCCGGATAGTCAGC
>JAUMZC010000012.1:33692-35401 GCA_030528295.1 Corynebacterium sp. | reverse complement strand
AGAAACGACGTGTTGTTACAGCACCTATTCTACCCTGAGAGCAGCCCAATACCAAGGACAAAACCGCAGGTCATCACCCGAACAGAACCTAAGAACCCTCGCATCACAGCCCCACAGCCAGCAGAAATGACGCACAACCTATCATGCGCTGCTTATCTGCTGTTCGAACCCGAACCAGCCCCACACAACCAGACCGCCCCCACACCGCCCGTAGGGCTATCACAGCCGCTGCAACCTCACTAACTTGACCAAAAACCATCAAACCCGCTGGCAGGCGCCCCAGAATCGAGCAATACTTTGTGCCCCAAATGCACCTTTTCGGGGGTAGCTACCCACCGTAGTCCTACCGCGACGTCGACAAGCAACAACAGTGTTGCTCACCTTGCTGCATCTAGCAGCCAACCTCGATTGGTGTGACCTTGCCTCAGAAACAGTAAAGCGAGTCGCACCTAGGTTGGGTGTAAGCCCTTAAGCTGCAGTTTGGCGAACCGTCAACCTTGACATCATCCCTAGAAACCAAGAAAAACAATGGCCACAGCATACATAGCATGCGCCCTCAATCGGGAACACGATTCATACACGCTACAAAGTCACGCACGAAATCTACAAGCTCCCTCGTTACAACGAGGGTTAGAAGACGGAACGTGATTACGACGTCGATAAGCTAACACATTTCTTTGCCAAAAGTAGCACCGCGCCGCTGAGCAAAAACACCGCTAGGAGCGTTGCACCAAGCCACGATGACACGGTGAGGTTTACACCATCTTGAACGATTGAAATATTCGAAGACAGGAGCAATACATGGAACGCACTTCCAATCACCGCAATGAATGTTGAACTCACGAACGCAATGCCTACGAGGAGCGTCGGCAGCCCAACAAACCTCGCCAGGCTGACGCCCATTTCAGACATTCCCAACTCCCCCAAACGCTGGGAAGTTACGCCGATTTGGTTAGTTGTTGCAATAAACGAATTGACCGAAAGGAACCCGACGTACAGCAGCGGCAACCCAAGCATCACCAGGAAATCCCATGTTTGAACACCACCGCCTTCTTGCCGTAACGCAATCGCCTCTGTTCGAGAAATCGAAAGAAGAATCGATGGTATTCCAATCACATATGTGGCAGGAAGCGCAATGGCGCGCAGTGATTGGTGCATCTCCGCAAGCAACGCCCCCATCGCGGCAAGCAATGGAATACGCCGCGAACCTCCAGCAAACATACGTTCTATTCCTCGCGCGCCAAACAACGTCCATCGGGTGCACGCCCATAAATACAAAACAGAAAACCCAATAACCACAAATAATCCAGCCTGAATCCCCGCATTGAAAGAAACTATTAAACTCCCAACTCCAATCACAAACAACACATCAATCCATTCGAATATCTTCGGGCGCTGAATATGCACTTTAATCGGACGAGGATCAACATCCCTACGAATATTTCCTACCACGTATTTCCGCATCACATTCAGCAACGCAACAACAAGAAGCAATAAAGCTACCCCAAGTGCTATCAATATCGATGATGCGGAAATTGATTGATATAACTCCGGCGGATACAACAAATCTGGAGTATCTCGACGAGGAATCCGGGCGAAAAGACTCTGAGCAGCAATAGCAATTGGAACGCTTAATATTCCACCACTGGCAAAAATCACAATAAATTGTGCAAGTACCAGCACAAAATGTCGTCGCGCCGGTCACCCAA
>JAUMZC010000012.1:0-33647 GCA_030528295.1 Corynebacterium sp. | reverse complement strand
CCTTTAAACAACCAGCCAGGTAATCAACCTGAGAAAACGCCCGCCCAACCATCAATGGCAAACAGAAAAAAGCCGCAATACTCCACGAAATCGCAGCATTCAACGAAATTGGCTGAACAACACGCTCACCAATTTCAGTACCACTCACCGCCTGGTACACGTTTAAAATTGCTGCAAGCACACCGGCGGCAAACGCAAACGCAATAATAGCCACCACTGTCGCGGTACCACTCTGGCGAAAGTATTCGGCAGCAATCCGCCGCAACAGGACCTTATCCATGACGAATCGTCCCTTCCGCCAATACAAGTATCCGATCACAAGTGGCAGCGATATCGTGATCGTGCGTAACGACCAGCGCATGGCCACCACGTTGCTGACACAACGACTTCATCTGCACCATCACAGCCTGGGCGTTTTCAATATCTAAACTCCCTGTCGGTTCATCAGCAAACACCAACTGTGAACCCGTCACCAGCGACCTAGCGATCGCCGCACGTTGCGCCTGACCCCCAGACACCGACTCTGGAAGCGAATACCGTTCCTCACCAATCCCCAACTCATCCAACACTTCTGTTGGAGTCAGCTCACCCTTCCTCCCCGAAAGACACCACGACAATTCAACGTTCTGCAGCAGCGTTAACCCAGGAATCAAATGATGCTGCTGAAACACAATCGACATATTCGAACGCAAATTCTTACGCAGTACCCGCTGTGAAACCCCGACAATTTCACGCCATCCAAAACACCCGCACCCTCATCTAGCTTGCCCAGCCCAGAAACACCATTTAATAACGTCGATTTACCCGATCCAGACGCACCCATCAACGCCACGACCTCCCCCGGATGAATCACAAAATTAACGTTGCGAAATAACCACCCCGAACGTCCACCAAATTTTCGATTCCCCCGAAAACCAGCATCCTTCACCTCAAACACACGAACACCTCATCACCATGCGCACAAAATACAGTTACAAATACACAAATCGAATTGTACAACTTTTTACGGGGTAAATTGTTTGCGAAATAATAACGATTACTTGTAAAGCGTCAAGCTCTTTAGGTGTTATGCATGGCCCGGCACCAAAACAATATCCACCTCATCCGCAGCTTTTCGACGCCCAGCAGCTTGCGCGTCGTCGAAAAGCTTCCGGGAATTCGGACAAATCTAACTGAAGGCGACAATCATTGCCTTGTGGTAATGAACTAAATTCACTCACGAAACAATAAACTCAAGCCGATTCTTAGATCGGCGATCACTCGTTCTGCGGTAACATCTGGCGCATTCAGACTGTCGAGCGTGAGACCATCAACCAAAGCAGTAACGAGTCTCGCCGCTTGGGGAACTGTAACCTCTGGGCGAAGAAATCCTTGCGCATCTGCGGTCTCAAGCGCTGACTCAATCAACGCTCGAAAATACGCAAGCTGCTGATTGTGTATCGTTGCCAACCATTCACGAGTGGAAGCGGCGGCACCGATAATGACCCAAACCGCAGCATCCTCACGTTGCACAGGACCAATCGGCAAAAGCTCAGATAATCGAATCACCAGGCTTTCATACACACTTGGCTCTTGAAATTCTCTCGTTGCGCGGTGGAGCTGCCGCTGAATTGAGCGGATAAAAGCAATCGCAATAATGTCATCACGAGAACCCATGTGGTACTGGACAGTACCTGGGGCAACCTTTGCTTCCGCGGCCACATGCCGCACACTCAGTGCATCTAAACCCTGCTGAACCATGACGCGAATCGCGGCGTCAGCAATATTAGTGGCGGCTTCACTGAGCACCATGTCTCGATTGATCTTCATTAGGTCTCTCCTTGTTCAACCCATCAAGCAATCGTATTAAGTCATACGAACGTACGAGAGATTGATATGGTTGATATACTTCCTCTAATCGGTTTGGCACTTGTAGATAGCCTCAGCATAGGCACACTCATCATTCCCATCGCACTCATTGTCCTTTGGGGAAAAGTACACATCAGCCCACTCAGTATCTACCTTGGAACAGTACTCACCTGCTACTTCGCACTGGGATTAGCACTGCTTTTCGGGTTCCAAACGTTCCATACACTTGGAAACCAACACTGGTTCCACTGGACAGTACTGATGATTGGCATCGGTCTCACAGCTATTGGTTTTCTCTCCCCCACCCCACAACGAAACAGCGCAACCACCAGCAAAAAAGTCCGCAAGACCAACTCAACGAGCATGGCGGCGATGATGAGCCTAGCGCTTGGCGCTTCCGTCGTTGAAGCATTTACCATGTTGCCCTACCTTGCAGCGATGGGCATTATCCAAAGTTTTGAAATTTCACCTACCAGCAAAATTGGAATCATCCTGTTGTACTGCATCATCATGATTCTTCCCGCTTCAGTCATCAGCACCATCGCACTCAGCTCCACAAGCAAGAAATTCTTAACCACCATTGAATCATGGATACCCCGCCTAGAATACGAGGCAAAAATCACGCTACTGTGGGTCGCCGCAATCGCCGGTATATATATTGTGTTCACCAGAGCTACCATCCTCGGACTGATAAGCAGCTGACGAACTGGACCCAATAAATGAAGCAGCGACATACACCTCAGATTCCAAAAGCTTGCCGGATTTCGCCAGTACCGGGGCTACACAATGTCATCATCAGCAGTGATTGTTCGTAACCGCCGGGTGACCATGTCCGCCATCACTGCCCGGCCTTCACTATTATTTAGGTACGTAAGTGCACGAATTGCACGTAAATCAAATGGAACATCATCCATGGACTGGGCCAACAGGATGGTATCGCGACCAAGTGTGTGAGCTATGCCAGCTTCGTAAAAGACATTCGGATTCTTGCCACTAAGGTCAGCAATAACAACGCAAGCTTGCCAAATGAGCGCCAAAACGTCGTTAATAATGTGATCACTGTTCCAAATGTCGTCTGCACGAAGACAGCGCATTCCAGCTGCTTCGACACCAGCCTTCAGCGACTCATAAACGGGGTTAAAATTCGAACTAAAAGGCATCATCACCGCTACAAGATGAGGATCAAACTCCATTTCGGTAGGGAACTGGAAAATCTTAGGCTGAGACCTACATTCCGCAAATTGTTCATCCACAACGCGATAGAGATCAACCTCTTTCACCGCCCAATGAGTGCGATGAAACTCCAATTTATTGATGATGCCCAATTGGCCGGCCGCTGACACGATCTTTTGCGAAGGTATGGGAGCGATCGCTTCGTTCGGAACAAAATTAAACGTGTAATAGGCTCCTGACCTGACCAAATTGGTTACATGCCCCACACACGCAACTTGACGTTCGTGTTGAGAGCCTATCTCAGGCATAAGTAGCGTTGGTAAATTCATCAACCGTTGGGCATTCACTTCATCTTGAGTTTGCCCGCCAGCGAAGCCAACATACTGGCGAACATCGTCAGCTGTTCTTTCGAGGAGACGCCCATAATGCACCTCACCCCGGGTAAGCCCAATCAAAAGGTTGTACATCACAGCATCCTAACCAAATCGCACATTTGTACGCTAGACCTTGGACATGCCTGCAGCACGGCTAAGTCGATTGCCCCAATCAGCGACCCCGGAAATGGCCTCGTCAGGGCCACATATTGTGAACGGCGCGTGGAGTGTTGCAAGGGCGAAAATGGTCCAGTCAAGGTCACCAACAGGGATATGAACCTCGCAAGTGTGTTCATCAATCGAGGTAACAGTGCCCCATTTCCCAAGGTGCTCTTGTGCCTTTGCCGCGGGAGTTTCCACCTTAGCCACCACCTCGTAACTCATCCCAGTGTTTTTAATACTGTCGCGTACGTATTCCGCGGGGTCATCCACTGGCAGTGCTCTCGGCATAAAACTCTGCCTTGTGCATTGAGGATTTGTGGCGCGGTCAAGACGGAAGGTGCGCCAATCGCGACGCGTGAGGTCGTATGCCACCAGGTAAAGCCGCTGGTAAACAGAAACAATATAGTGTGGTTGAACGTGCCGGTTCGTCGCAACGCCCTGAGCATCGGTGTACTCAAACGTCAGTGTCTCGTGGTCTCGAGCCGCCAACGCAAACGTAGTGAGTACCGCAGTATCAACCACAACACGGTGAGGGTACGAGCCAGGCAACATTGCCACGCGCTGCAGTGAGTCGATTCGGCGACGGATCTTACTCGGCAACACTTGCACAATCTTGGCTAGTGCCGTGATCGCTGAGCGCGATTCAATCATCTGATTGCTGGCGGCTGCCTCTTTCAGCGCGATCACCACCGCTATTGCTTCGTCTTCGTTGAGCACCAAGGGTGGTAACGACCCACCGGGTGCGAGCTGATATCCACCACCAGTGCCACGCATGGTGGTGATCGGATAACCAAGGTCTTGCAGACTTTTCACATCACGGCGCAGCGTTCGAGGACTTACCTCCAGGCGAGACGCAAGATCCTCACCGCTCCAATGTCTGCGGCTCTGCAGCAAGGTAAGAAGCTCCAACACGCGGGCACTGATTGTGGACATACTCAAACCTTACGCAAACTTGTGGTCGTATTCTGTCCGCAATTGTGTGTTGACTGAAATCATGGTTGAAAAAACACACCACATAATTCAGGTCGACACGTTGCGGCGTGTGTTTCCTGGGCAGGATCAACAAGACGTGGTTGCCGTCGATAACATCTCAATGAACGTGCCACCCGGACAAACCCTGGCAATCCTGGGCCCCAACGGCGCAGGCAAAAGCACCCTCCTACGAATGCTCACCACACTGCTACCGCCGACATCCGGCACCGCACACATCGCAGGATTAAACGTTACCGAATGCGCTCACCAAATTCGGTCTCTCATCGGATACGTTGGACAAGGTAACAGCGCCGGGCACTCACAACGTGCGCTGGACGAGGTCATCAGCCAAGCCCGTATGTATGGTGCAAACCGTACTAACGCTGCTCACCGGGCCTCTGAATTATTCTCTGCGTTTGGCCTTGCCGGTATGGAACAACGCAAAACCCAGGAAATGTCGGGCGGACAGCGACGTCGTCTAGATCTAGCAATGGGCTTGGTACACCACCCGCGCCTGCTGTTTCTGGATGAGCCCACCACTGGACTCGACCCCCAGAACCGCGCAAACCTCTGGGAGCACATTCGGCAAATCCGAGAAGACACCGGAATGACTGTTGTTCTAACCACCCACTACCTCGAAGAAGCGGACGCCGCTGCCGAACGAATCCTGATCGTCGATCACGGACGCATCCTTGCTGATGGCACCGCATACGATCTGAAACAAACCCACGTCGGAAGCCACGTCACACTCACCACACACACCGAAACCGATGCCCGCGCACTTGCCGCACACATCCGCAAGCTTCCAGAAACGCTGAACAGTTCCGTCGAATCCCAAACCGTACAGATCCAAGTGCAAGACACGCGAACCGCCCTACCACGACTAATAACTCACGCAGCGCAGCAAGGCATCACCATCACTCAGGCCAGCGCCCACGAACCAACGCTCGACGACGTCTTCCTTACCCTTACCGGCCGCAAACTACGCGATAACCCCTCCGAGGACAACAAATGACCACCACAACCACCAAACGAAACCTTCTCCGCGATACTCTGCTGACCACTCAGCGCGAACTGAAACCCCTATTCAACGACCCGTTCTATTTTATGTTCGGACTGGTACAACCACTCTTTTTCCTGCTGCTGTTTGGGCCAATTGTCAACGCAGAAACCGGCGCCTCACTGTCCTGGTTCGTACCCGGAATCCTGGTCATGATTGTCTTATTCGGCACATCCACCGCAGGTGCCAGCCTCCACACAGACATGATCGACGGGAGTTTCGAACGCCTTCTTGTCACACCCCTCCGCCGACCAGCACTATTCCTAGGAAAATCCCTAAAAGAATTCTTCCCAATAGTCATCCAAGCAATAATGATCACACTCGTAGCCTTACTGTTCGGTTTCCGCCCCGACCCGCTCGGATTCATCATTGGACTCGTGCTGTTGGGAATCATAGGGATCGGTATCGGCGCATTCAGTTATGCGCTAGCACTGGCAACGCGCAAACAAAACTGGATGTTTTGGACACTGCAACAAACATTGCTATTCCCTATAATGATCCTCTCCGGCGTCCTTCTCCCACTCGAAGGTGCACCGGCGTGGATGCGAATACTCGCCAGCGCCAACCCACTCACCCACATTGTCGACGCCCAGCGCGACCTACTCGTCGGCAACATCCTCACCAACAACGTCGGTTGGGGTTTCCTCGCCGCAATCATTACAGCAATCCTCAGCGTACTCATCGGCCTACGCGGCCTTGCGGTAAGCAATCAATAGTCGGCTGTCGACGCCGCGCACAACGCCAGGTCCGCACCACGTCCCTGACTATAAGGTTGATCTGAAGTGCGCTCGACATGAAGCCAGAGTATGGAGTGGGATCAAGACATCTCTTGCAGATCCTGCAATACGCAGGATTGCGCACAACCACTTCGATTCGAACCTTCGGGTCAGAGGCACCTGCCTTTCTGCTCATCTGCAGGCTCAAATGCGGAAATGTTCGTTCAGACGACGAGCGCGGTTCGACGGTGGTGCCAGCGTCGGGCCAGCTACCTTGAGCGATGGCAGACACCATCGAGATGTTGACAATCCAGGTGACTGCTAACCCGCCTGCGGTACCCAACACGACCGGAAGAATTGGCGGAACGCGCCTCCCAAAGCGCGTTATGCCCCACGCCGCACCAACCCAACGGCGAGATAGCCAGTCGCAAGTTGCACAACCGAGAGACCAACAACATAGGTGTAACCGAGCGCCGGATTTCCCGCAAGCTCAAAATCGCGCAACTCAGCTGTCCCCGGAATTAGCCCGACCATCACAGCACCCGCCACAACGCGGAGGGAATGACCGCTGCGAACGCACCGTAGGCACACAACCGGAGCCAGCTCGGATATTGAAACGATTCTCCAGGTGACATGTTCCACCTCGTCTCAGCAAAACACCAGGCTAATCTAGCCACCATCAACGATGACGTCGATCCCGCCCTTCAAAATTCGTCGCACGGAGGTTCGGAGTCAACATGCCTTTCCGCTTCCGCGCCCCAAACACCGGCGAAGCCGCATTCATACTTTGGAAAGACATTCACGCTGTTAGTTAGAATGAGCGCCATGGTCAATGTGCCTAGTGGTTTGGTTTATCTTGGTCTTTCCCTGAGCATCACATTGGTGTTGGCAAGCTGCGCACAACCAGCTACCTCCCCTACAACATCAGAAACATCGATGACTTCAGCCACTTCAAGCAGTGCCGTTATACCACCCGCACTAGACGGGGTCTTGATGTCCAACCTGGTCGATGAGGCTAGTAAAACCGAGGTTCGTACGGCACTGCTCGCTGCGGGTGTTCCTACTGAAGGCACCGATCGATTCTTCGCCCAGGTTGATTTGTATAACCAAACTGTGGCTAAAGATTCGCTGCTACCAGATGGTTTCCACACGTATTCTGATGACTATCCCCTAGATAAACTTTCAAATTTGTGGAACACACGTTTCCCGGAATTTATTGGTACGAATTGCCGCATTAATACCTTTTTACTCACTGAGGATCTTGTCACTGTTAATCCGCAACAATCGAATGCGGATACCTCTCTATTGTTTATGGATGAAGACGCAATCGCACACGCCCCCGATCCTTTACTTAGCGAATCTGAAAAAGAAGCTTTTACACAAATCTTCGGGCGCATTAAAACCACCAGTGAGCATAATTCACAGCAACATATTGCGGATATCAAACGCTATTTCCATGACCTAGGGATTACGTTTACTAATCAGGACATTAAGATAGTGAGCGTTTTTATCCACGACACTTTAGACACACCCGCGCACTTATTTATCGGCCACATTGGGGTTGCTGTACCACACGAAAACGGCATTATGTTTATTGAAAAGCTCGCGTTCGACAAACCATACCAGGCACTAAAATTCCGCGACTACGACCAACTCAATGACTACCTGCGTTCCCTTTACGACGACGGCCCCGACCAGGAATATTCCCAACCCATTATTTTCACAAATAACGAAGTATTGTCTACCCCTTAGCAATTCCCTTAGTAAAACACGTACCAATCAGTTGCCCACAAATAACTACAACTAATCACACACAACCCACTAAAACGCTAATCGGCGCCCCGAACATGATGCACAAAACTCCACCCTATATATGCGCACCCGACGTTGATATTTTCAGCCTTAATGAGTCTTTGCGACACACAAGAAACGTCCAGTAGTTGCACTTATAAGTGCAACATGGATACAATGGGCGACACCTCTGCAGGAAACAGCGAAGCTTTCACACAGGAAGGAATCGGCAAAAGTGAGCACGACCACCACGTAAAAAAGCCATTCCGTCAGGCTCTCCAATAAAGAGCGAGCATCAATTGTTCATTTCATGGAAGCTGCCGGAGCAGACGTTAGTGCCTTCACCGCCAACCGCACTCCAGAAATGCCAAAGGAATTGAGGGAACTACTCAACGCAGTACTTCAAGCGGTCAAAAATGAACAATCAATTTCTATATCTATGCTGCCGAAAGAAGTCACCACAACCACCGCAGCTGCGATGCTTGATGTCTCTAGACCCACCGTAATGAAATACATCCGAAATGGTCGATTATCTGCACGCAAGGTAGGAACCCACCATCGCCTAAAGTCCGAAGAAGTACTCGCACTACTTGAAGAACTCAAACAACAACAGCGTGATGCAATCTTCGAGCTTATGGATTACGAGGACTCACTCAGCTAACACACAATCAAACATTCTTGTTTCCCAAACTCTTCAAAGTTGGATAGGTCTGATCGCTTGAAGTTTGCACTGCGGATGAATCCCTGATGCTGGTCACCGATTAGTTCCGCAGCCGATGGAGCGTTCTTCCTACAAGGGTCCTTCAGATCGCTTACCAAGGAACTCCCTCACGCATACCGCCCATTACCATTCCTAGTGTGACTAAGTTTTCGTTGCCTGAGGCACGTGGGATTGCGCTTGCGGCGCAGGGGTTTCTAGATCCACAACCTGAACGGGTAACACGCAGGCATATTCACCGGGTGATGGGCAGGGTTGGTGTGGTGCAGGTTGATTCGGTGAATGTGCTGGCGCGCGCCCACTACCTGCCGTTTTTCTCCCGTCTCGGCGACTACGACACCGCACTTCTCGACGTTATGCGCGATCACCACCCATGGCCACTGGTCGAATCTTGGGCACATATGGCAAGTTTGATCCCTTCGTCACGGTGGCCGCTGTTTTAATTTCGGCAGGCAAAAGCCTCACCGGAAACCTGGGGTCGGCTTGACGACGTCCTGCAGCAACACCCTGGCATCATTGACGCAATCTTGGACAAATTCGACCACCGCGAACCGCTAACATCCCGCGAGTGTGAAGCCGCGTTGAACATCGAGGAAACTAAGCGCAGGGACCATTGGGGTTGGAACTGGACTTCCACCAAATTAACAATCGAATACCTATTTAGGGCGGGTGTCTTGGCACCTACAGGGCGAAACACTCAGTTTGAGCGTGTTTTTGACCTCGCTGAACGTGTTATCCCGGGTGAAACGTATGCTCGACTAGGTACTATCCCCTTCACCGAAGCACACATTGAGCTTGTGCGAACGGCGGCCAAGGCGCTGGGCGTCGCTACGCGGGCAAGCCTGCGGGACTATTTCCGAATGACCGCACAAGAAACCGACCCTGCAATCAAATATCTGCTTGGCACCGGTGAACTAGAGTCTGTCGAGGTGGCGGATCACGGTGAGCATTTTCTGTGGACGGCGGCGCGCAGACCACGGAAAGCGGAGGTCGTCACCCTCGTGAGCCCGTTTGATTCATTGATTTGGCACCGGGAGCGCACACAACAATTATTTGGAATGCACTATCGCATTGGGATCTACACTCCGAAAGCACAACGCACCCACGGTTACTATGTGTTGCCATTTGTGTTCGGCGATGAGCTGGTCGGCCGGGTAGACCTAAAAGCCGACCGCGCCGCCGAAACCCTGCGCGTCCAGCAACTCACTTGGGAACCCAACGCCCCGCGCACAGCGCCATCAGCTTTAGATCAAACACTCAAAACCATGGCTGATTGGTTGGGGCTTAGTAGCGTCACCGATCCATCGTGACCAATGAGATTAAAAATCTTGATCGATAAGCATGATTCCCAGTGAGGTTAAAGGACTGTCTTGAAAAGCACCCTAATTTTCTAGTGAAGCCACAATCTCTCGCGCGGCTATTTAAAACAACTGACCAGCAATAAACATCACGCTCGTCGTTTCAACTTGCTTCGAACACTGAACCTTGGATCTCGCTCCAGTTTTTCGAATATTTCGGGAAACTGTTCTCTATGTTTGTCCCGTATTGCATCTGCGAGCGAGATTCGTACTCGAAAATCTGGATCGGCTGCTAATAGATCACCGATGTATTTCGGTTGGTTGTGATCAGCCCATAAGTAGGCAACCAGTGAGCTACTTGTCTTGCCCATGGATAAATAACCAATAAATCAATTGTTTAACCTCTAGTTTTTGCCTATCGGAATCTGCAAACTTAGCTGCCACTAGTGCAGCAGCTCATCTTGAATACACCCTGATAGTGAAAGTGGGCGTGATCTGTGGGCGCCGCAAAGCGGCAGACACATTTTCTGCAGTATATCTTCCCCGCCTACCTGATGATAAAGCGGCAACCACTGATAGATCGTCTGTCCTGCACCATTCGCATAATTGTTACATTTGATACTTTTGTATCACCACCCTATTCTCGTACCGGCAAGGAGGTGGCGACGTGGACACTAGGGTTTCAATCACCCCTGAAGTGCTTCTATGGGCAGTGCACAGGACTAGGTACACAGTCGAGGAACTCTCACAGCAGTCAGACTTCCGAAACCTTCCGTTGTGGATTGGGGGAACTGGTGAGCCAACTCTTCGGCAAGCCGAGAAACTGGCAGAGAAAGCTCATGTCCCTTTCCCCTTCTTGCTTCTTGATCGTCCTATCGAAACCCACATTGCTCTTCCTGATTTTCGGACAATCGGCAGCTCAGATGTTTCGCACCCAAGCGCTGAGCTGGAACAGGTTATTAGCGACTGCCAGTCACGTCTTGACTGGTACAAAGACTACGTCGAAGATGCTGGTCTAGAGCATGTTGAGCTGTTGGGAAAGTGCACCAATACAGACGATCCTGAAGAAGCAGCACGTACGTTGCGGTCAGATTTTTAGCCTTGCCCATGAACTCGGGCATGTCATACTTGGAGAACCTAGGGTTTCCGGAGAGACTATCGGTGGCGCTCCGATCATAGAGCGTTGGTGTAATCGTTTTGCAGCGGAGTTTCTAATACCTGAAAGATATCTGAGTGAAGAATGGCGTAACTCTGGTTCAGAAGTAGTAAAACAAGTGGCCCACAGGTTGGGTGTAAGCCCTGAAGCTGTGGTTTGGCACGGCGTCGATCTGGGGCTCATCCCCCCGAAACAAAGCAGAAACAATAATTGAAAAATGCTCCTACAAAGGTGTGGAGAAACCAGCAGGAAAGGGCAATGGCATGAGCAATATGCGTCCCAGGTTGGGCACACACTTCACCCGTGCAACTGCTAATGCCATGGGCTCAGACCTGCTGCAAATCATGGATGCTCTATACCTATTGGGGCTGAAGAACTACAATACAGCTCGAAGGCTCATGGATAGTGTAGGTGAGGCTGCCTAGTGTTTTTGTTGGATAATTTTGCTCGGCATCATTCACCTCAACCTACCCAGAATCTGTTCCACCAAAATATGAAGATTTGTCACAGCCGTAGGAAATTCCTTCATTTCAGAAACCGATGACTGCTCGGTTAACTTTTTATGCAGCTCCTCCGCATGATTTTTCACTGCTTCAATCTTGTTTCGATCTAATTTTTCAAAAAAGTTTTTATCTGTCTTCCGATAACTAGGAACTTCCCGCAGCAAAGTTTCCATGCATTCTCTTTGCGTGGAGATACCAGTGGCTTTTAGGAAATGGAGCAAAATCCAATATTCGAATTGCGGTTTGCTGAATCCCGCAAACCTATCTTTCCGATCGGAGACCCAAGCCTCAACTTCGGCAAAGTCCGCTGTGGGCCTAGAATCGTCGTCAAGCACCACCCAAGCGGCATCACCGCTTTGAATGGTGCCGCTTTTTCGTTTTTCATCAATCCATCTAGTCATCGCGTTATGGAGATTCTTTGGCGCAGACCCCTCCTTTGACCTCATAACTTCAAGCACAACTTGAACCGGAGCATCTTTCAGATTCAATGCCTGCTGTAGCTGCTCAAAATATAGCCGTTCAGTTTCCCCTTCGGTGACAATCAGAAACTACACCTGCTGTTCCCTCGTGCCCTTTTTGGAGCGGGAAAGCGAAACATCACGCCTTTTCTTTGGCACTTTCCACTCCTAAGCTGCCTGAAACATCTAATGCATCACAGAGCTGTGATTTAAAAATCTGCGGCATCCCCCCAAACCTACCCTCCAAATAACTCTTTCGAATATCAAGGTCAGCCCGTATCCCCTTGTAGTCGGTGAGGCGGATTAACTCAGAAGCTCCCTTGCTTCCTTTCTCACAGATCCAGATTTCATCGCGACGTAGGTATTCAAGATCCATCAGCAACAAATCATGCGCTGTGAACAGCAGTTGGCCACGTGACTGTGGAGTACACCGTGCCAGAAAAGCATCAATGAGACTTGCTACAAGGGATGTGTGGAGTCCCAAATCTAGTTCGTCAATAAGCAACACCGGAGGCTCTTTAGCATTCATAACAATCCATAGCCACGGGAGGATAGAGATGATTTTTTGGGTTCCGTGAGATAAATCTTGCCATTCAAGTGCGAATTCACCCTCAAAGCCTTGATGAATAAATCGCACTTGCTGCAACGACTTTCCGCCCACATCGCTGGCAATAAGGTACATACGCGAGTTTCGTACTAGTAACCACTCTGAAATATCACGCGATTCTAAAAGTTCCGCAGCTTCTGCTTCCGAAACCGTCGCACTGGAAAATTCCGCATCAATAAAATCCAACCTCAATAAACCGGTGTCAAGAGCTTCCAGAGCCTTATTAAGGCTAAACGTTGCTTCGTTCCTATAGAGCGGATGTGGAATAGCAGTACCACCTCTGCCAATGGCAATCACCCGTTTGAAAAAAAGATACGGAGCGCAAAAATCACTGTATTCGTCTTTGTTTCGGAAAGTACTACCAAGACGATGCGCGAAGGTCTCATTAGGTTCGATATTGTCCTTAATGAGCCCCAGGGTCGGATCATCTAATAGCTTTCCCAGTTCGATTGATGACTCATCGCGTTCAAAGAGCAGTGTTTCACTCACACTAGTCATCTGATAGAGGTATTCTTCTACCACTTTCCCGGCAAGAATACTCAGTCCATAAACGTAGATCATTTCTTTATGAAGAAAATGAACCTGGAATACTACTGGTTCGGTTTTCTTTTGCGCATCCAGTCGGAAGTATAAATCTTCCTTCCAAGCCGTAGTATCTCCTTGGATCAGTAGTTGTAAGTCGACAATTCCCCTCAGCAGGTTACTTTTGCCAGAAGCATTTGGGCCATAAACCGCAGCAATAGGATTAACTTTCTTGCGGTAGCGTTTTTCCACAAAAGCTAACCGATCTCTAAATTTCTGTTCTCGAGTGGGGATCATGGAAAAAATCGCTGTATCCCTATAGGAACGGTAGTTAGTGACGCGGAACTCAAGAATCATGATGGCGTTTCCTTTCTACAACATTCAACCTTAGCTAAAGTAGAGAAAATTTCTCTACTTTAGCTATAAAATGGACGATGTATCTGTCTTTTATCCAGAAAGATGGGAAACAATAGCGGTTTGAAGCACTTTTACCTTAGTCAGCGAATATCCTGATCAGCCGAAGAAAACTCATCTCCATTGCAGCTATCGGAGGTGCGGCATCCCCCCAAATAGACACGAAGCCCGTGCAAGCACGAGCTTCGGAGTTGGGGCCCTGGATATTCTTGCAAAATTGCTCAATCCTGGCTGCCACTCGTCACCATACCTAGATGGTGTCAAATTCACCAACATCTCTTAATGTGCAACTCCCCCGCATAAAAAAGCAGCCAGCCCACGGTTTCTCCGTAAACTGGCTGCTTGAAATGCTTTTCTAGCTCGCGTATACCTGAATCAAATTCAAACCGATGATGCATGCAACCCAGATGATTGCCATGAGGATTGTCATGCGGTTGAGGTTTTTCTCTACCACTGTTGAGCCTGAGAGGTTGGATTGGACGCCGCCGCCGAACAGGCTGGAAAGACCACCGCCCTTGCCTTTGTGTAGCAGAACAAACATCGTCATCAGTAAGCAGGTGAGCACGAGGACGATTTGAAGAGCAAGTACCATTGTGTTCCTAAAGTATCTACATCCAATTACAGCTTGGCTAAGTATACACTAGCCGGAATTCCGAAGTGCTGTTGATAATCCGTTCATGGTGAGCTGAATTCCCCTGGATACTACTTCCCTGGCGTCGCCTGCACGGTACCGTCGCATGAGTTCAAGCTGAATGATATTGAGCGGCACTAGGTACGGGAATCGGCTTTTGACGCTTCGTTCGAGTTTCGGGTTGTCAGCCAGTAGGCTGTCGGCTTCGGTGATGTGTAAGTACATTGCCAGGGTGAGTTCGTATTCGGCTGTGATGGTTTCGGCAATGCGTTCGGCAACGTCGCTGTTATCCACCAGGTTTGCGTAGAGGCGGGCAAGGTTGAGGTCGGCTTTGCTCATCACCTGCGCCATATTCGAAAGCACGGACGTGAAGAACGGCCATGTCCGGTACAGTTCCTGAAGTTCGGCGAGGCGTGTTTCGTCGTCTCCGATCCATTGTTTGAGTGCCGAGCCCACACCAAACCAACCGGGCAACATGACACGCGATTGGGACCAGGATAGTACCCATGGGATGGCGCGGAGGTCGGCGATGGTTTCTGTTTGTTTCCGGCTGGATGGGCGTGAACCGATATTGAGGGCACCGATTTCATGCAGTGGTGTTGACGCCATGAAGTACTCAATAAAACCTGGTTCATTATGTACGAGTGCCGAGTATTTTTCTTGGCTCAGTGTTGCGATTTCGCGCATGACGGCGTAGGCGCGTCCGGGGTCGGCGAGTTCCTCGACGTCGAGTAGCGACGCCTCGACGGTCGCCGCTACGAGCGCTTCCAGGTTGCGTCGTGCTGACGCTGGGCTTCCGTATTTCGCGGAGATAATTTCGCCTTGTTCCGTAATGCGTACAGCCCCTTGTACGGCGCCGTTGGGTTGCGCCAGGATCGCATCGTAGGAGGGTCCGCCACCACGGCCTACGGTGCCGCCTCGGCCGTGGAAGAATCGCAAGGTGATTCCATTGTCGCGGCATGCTCGAACGATGTCGAGTTCGGCGTCGTATAAAGCCCAGTTTGCGGCGAAATACCCGCCGTCTTTATTCGAGTCGGAATACCCCAGCATGACTTCTTGAACATTGTCTCGTTGTTTGAGATAGTTTCGGTACAACGGAACCTGCCAGAGTTCCCGCAGGATTCCCGCGCCTGCCTGTAGATCCCCAATGGTTTCAAACAATGGGATCACGTCGACGGTTCCGGTGGGCATATCGCCATTTGCGTGGATAAGGCCGAATTCTTTCAGCAGAATCATCGGTTCAAGCACGTCGCTCACGGACGTTGCCATGGAAATAATGCAGTGCGGAATCATGCGCGGACCGAATTGCTCGACGGCGCGTGCTGCTTGCGCAAAATAGTCGAGTTCACGTTGGGTTGCTTCGCTGAATTTTGCCGCGCGAGCAGGGATAATCGGCCTCGGTGACGCGAGTTCTGTGACGAGGAGTTCACGTTTTTCTTGCTCGTTGAGCGAGGCGTAGTTCGGGTGGATTCGTGCGGCACGGAAGACTTCGGTGAGGATTTCTTCGTATGATTCGGAGTTCTGCCGAATATCCATTGAGTACAAATGGAATCCGAAACTTTCCACTGCCGCCCGAAGCATGCTTAACCGATCATCGGCAATAATATCGTCGTGGGAATGCCGCAATGAAGCGTCAATAATTTCCAGATCTGCCGCGAATTCTTCTGGAGTTGCGTATGGCTCATGGACTTTAAACCAGGTGCCTTCCACCGCGTCTTCGCTTACCAGTGTTGCCATGGTGGACATCATCCGGCCGCGAAGCCCATGGACCGCACGCCTATACGGCTCATCCACGCGACTTGGGACGTCATTGTGCCCCTTCGATGCCAACGCCACGAGCTCTACGGTCACTTCGCTCAGCCGGTCGGAAAGACTGAGTTCGTGCTCCAGCGCATGCAATTGTTTGATGTAATAACGCAGCACGGTTTCCGCCGCACGGGTTGTGGCATATTTTAAGGTGGTTGCCGTGACGTATGGGTTACCGTCGTGGTCGCCACCAATCCACGAGCCTGGTTTCAGCATGGCAACCTGCGGAATTTCATCACCGAATTTGGATTTCAGTTCGCTCATCACATCGTGGTTAATCGCCGGAATTTCCTGCAGCAAACTTAACGAGTAATACCGCAACCCTACTTCGATTTCATCTTCGATCCGCGGGCGTACTGCACGGATCAATGCGGTCTGCCAAAGCATGGTAATTCGCCGAGTAATATCCCGCTCAATCCCCGCAAGACGTTTCGAATTCGGCCGGTTGTCCAGCAGGTTTCGGCGTTCCTTCATCAACTCCGTGATGTGCTTCTGGGCATCGAATACTGTACGGCGACGTGTCTCTGTGGGGTGCGCGGTAAGCACGGGCGCAACTTCTGCAAAACGGAGCATGCGCTGGACGTCGTGAAGCTGGACGTCGGCCTGCGAAAGTTTTTCCCAGGTTGCTTCTAATGTGGAGTCGATCGCGTAATCGCGGGCCTCGATTGCCGCCTCATCGTGGAGATCTTCCGCGAGATTCGCCAGGAGCGCGAAGTGGCTAAATGCACGCACCACGGGGGTGAGTTTTGCGGGTTCGCCATTCCGGAAAAGCTCAACAAGCGCATCGATTTCACCGGCAATTGACATTCGTCTGGCAGTCTCAACACGATCAAATGTTTCAACACCCTCCTGTTCACGAATAACGTTTCCAAGGATTCTTCCCAGGTAACGGATGTCATCCCGGAGGTTATCTATCACTGTTGAATTCCTTTCATACAAGCGCAGAAACGCACGGTCAGCAGTGCAACCGTGCGTTCTCAGCGTAGTAAGCGTGTGAGGTTAGGAAACTGCGTTCGCGCAAAGTTTAGCGAATGCCTCACCGTTGAGCGAAGCACCACCAACGAGGCCACCATCTACGTCTGGCTGGCCCACGATTTCTCCGACGGAATCTTCCTTGACGGAGCCGCCGTAGAGGATCCGCATGTTATCGGCGATCTCGTCATTGGCAAGTTCACGGATAGCGTTTCGAATGGCAGCGCACACTTCTTGCGCGTCTGCTGCGGAGGCAACTTTGCCGGTGCCAATTGCCCACACTGGTTCGTATGCAATGACGGTCCGTGCGAGTTCCTCGTTGGAAAGCCCAGCCAGCGAAGCGCGAGTTTGTTCGACAACGAATTCGACGTGGTTTCCAGCTTCGCGGACTTCAAGCGCCTCGCCAACACATACGATTGGGCTAAGGTTTTTACCCAATGCTGCCTTGGCTTTTGCGGCTACGAGTTCGTCGGTTTCGCCGTGGTATTCGCGACGCTCAGAGTGCCCAACAACAACCCATGTGCAACCAAGCTTTGCGAGCATCTCTGCGGAGATCTCACCGGTATATGCGCCGGCCTCATGCTGGGAAACATCCTGCGCACCGTATGTGATCTGCAGTTTATCGCCTTCGATCAAGGTTTGTACCGAACGTAGATCCGTAAATGGAACGGTGACGGCAACATCCACCTTGTCGTAGTATTCCTTTGGCAGCGCGAAGGCAAGTTTTTGCACGGTCGCGGTGGCCTCAAGGTGGTTGAGGTTCATTTTCCAGTTGCCAGCAATCAGTGGCTTGCGTGCCATAGGGACACGTCCTTTCGTTCTATGGAAGTTTGTTCGGTCCGAATTAATCTTTAAGGATAGCGACGCCCGGCAGCTCCTTGCCTTCAAGGAATTCCAGGGATGCGCCACCACCGGTGGAAATATGGGAGAATCCGGACTCGTCAAGACCAAGCACTCGGACTGATGCTGCAGAGTCGCCGCCGCCGACCACGGAGAAACAGCCGTTTGCCGTGGCGTCGATAATTGCTTGGGCTACGCCGCGGGTGCCGTCTGCGAAGGCTTCCATCTCGAACACACCCATAGGGCCGTTCCAGAATACGGTCTTTGCAGTAGCCAGGGTTTCGGCAAATTTTGCGACCGATTCTGGGCCGATATCCAGGCTCAACCAGCCTTCTGGAATGCCGTCCAGTGCAACTGTCTTCTTCTCTGCATCAGGTGCGAATTCGGAAGCTGCGACCAGGTCAACCGGAAGCACAATGCTGTCGCTGTAGCGTTCCAGCAGGCTCTTGCAGGTATCGATCATTTCTTCCTGCAGCAAGGACTTTTGCACGTTGTAGCCCTGAGCAGCGAGGAAGGTGTAGCACATACCGCCACCGATAATGAGCGCGTCGGTCTTTGGAGCGAGTGCTTCAATAACGCCAAGCTTGTCCGAAACTTTCGAACCGCCGAGGACCACAACGTATGGCTTTGCTGGATCTTCGGCAACTTTTTCGAGGACCTTGATCTCGGTTTCTACGAGGCCGCCGGCGTAATGCGGGAGGCGCTTTGCCACGTCATAGACCGAAGTTTGAGCACGGTGGACCACGCCGAAGCCGTCGGATACAAATGCGCCGCCTGGTGCAAGCGCAACGAGTTGGTCGGCGAATTCGCCACGTTCTGCTTCATCCTTGGAGGTTTCGCGAGGATCAAAACGAACGTTTTCCAGCAACAAGACGTCGCCTTCAGTGAGGCCATTCGCACGCTCGTGCGCATCTTCGCCGACAACATCGGAAGCTAATGCCACATACTGGCCAAGCTCTTCAGAGAGTGCTTCAGCGACCGGAGCGAGCGAGAACTTTTCGTTCACTTCACCCTTCGGACGGCCAAGGTGAGCCATGACGATCACCTTCGCACCTGCTTCAGTCAGGGCTTTCAGCGTTGGCAGGGATGCCTTAATGCGGCCGGGGTCCGTAATCTCACGGTTGTCGTTGAGTGGGACGTTAAAGTCAGAACGAACGAGGACGTAACGGCCATCGACGCCTTCGGCGAGCAGGTCTTTCAGGTTCTTTACGGTCATTGGTGCTCCTGTTTATTGTATTTTTGCAAAAAGAAACCAGTCCGGCGTGCCGGGTGGCACACCCCGGACTGGTCGTTGTATTGGGGCCGCTACAGTTTAGAGGCGTTCACCGACATACTCGGTGATGGTGACGAGCTGGTTGGAATAACCCCATTCGTTGTCGTACCAAGCAACAACCTTCACCTGGTCGCCCATAACCTTGGTCAGGCCAGCATCAAAGATGGAAGGACGTGGATCGGTCACAATATCGGTGGAGACCAATGGGTCCTCGGAGTATGCAAGGATGCCCTTAAGTGCACCTTCAGCAGCCTTCTTCACAATCTCGTTGACCTCTTCAACAGAGGTTTCACGGGAAGCGGTGAAGGTGAGGTCGGTAGCAGAACCGGTGATCACTGGAACACGCATTGCAAAACCATCGAGCTTGCCCTTGAGCTCTGGAAGCACGAGAGCAACAGCCTTCGCAGCACCGGTGGAGGTTGGAACAATGTTTTGAGCAGCGGCGCGGGCACGACGCAGGTCGCGGTGCGGGGCGTCGTGAAGACGCTGGTCACCGGTGTAGGCGTGAATGGTGGTCATAAGGCCACGCTCAATGCCGAGAGCATCGTTGAGGGCCTTTGCCATTGGCGCCAAGCAGTTGGTGGTGCAAGAAGCATTGGAAATAATGTTGTGCTTCTCAGGGTCATAATCAGTGTGGTTCACGCCGACCACGAAGGTAGCGTCTTCATTCTTTGCTGGCGCAGAAATAATAACCTTCTTAGCACCTGCATCGATGTGAGCCTTAGCAGCTTCAGCGTCCGTAAAGAAACCGGTGGATTCGATCACGATATCAACGCCCAAGTCACCCCACTTGAGGTTCTTCGGGTCCCGCTCAGCAGTGACAACCATCTTCTTGCCGTCAACCGTAATGGACTCATCATCAAACTCAACGTCCTTGCCAAGGCGGCCAAGGATGGAGTCATACTTCAGCAGGTGTGCCAAGGTCTTATTGTCGGTGAGGTCATTGACTGCAACGACCTCAATGTCCGCACCGCGCTCTTGAATAGCACGGTAGAAGTTGCGTCCAATACGACCGAAGCCGTTAATACCTACACGAATAGTCACGAGGTTCTCCTTGTGTTGTTGGCACTTGTCCAAAGTGGCGGGGAAAACTTTCACCCGCAGTAATTCTTAAGTGTACCGAGCAACACCCAGACGCGCAGGGGGTAATCCACCCGCTACACCGCCCGATCGGACACCAAAAATGTCCGAATAGGGGTAGGTGTGGTCGTTAAGGCATTCGCAATTGCGTGCGTTTAGCAGCATGAATATCGAACATTACCCCCAGGTGAGGGCCACCTACTTCACTTGGGGGTAACCATGTCTTTAGTTGGTGACTTTCACCACACACTATGCTTCTTCTTCAAGTAACTCTTCAGTTACCGCCGAATGGGTGTCTGGAATACCTAGCTCATCAGCCTGTTTATCGGCCATAGACAACAAACGGCGAATGCGTCCAGCCACCGCATCCTTGGTGATTTGAGGGTCCGCCAAGCGCCCTAATTCCTCAAGTGAGGCCTGGCGATGCTGAATCCGCAAGTTGCCCGCCTCCGCTAAATGCTCCGGGACGTCGTCACCCAAGATTTCCAACGCACGTTCGACGCGGGCTGCTGCTGCCACAGCTGCCCGAGCGGAACGTCGTAAGTTGGCATCATCAAAATTAGCCAAACGATTCGCCGTTGCCCGCACTTCCCTACGCATACGCTGCTCTTCCCATTCGAGCCGCACCTGCTGCGCACCCATGCGAGTCAGCAACGCACCAATCGCCGCGCCATCTCGAATAACCACGCGATCACTACCGCGAGTCTCTTTGGTCTTCGCAGCAATCCCCAATCGACGCGCGCACCCCACCAGCGCCAATGCCGCCTCCGGACATGGACATGTGACTTCCAACGACGATGAACGCCCAGGTTCCGTCAATGAACCATGGGCCAAAAACGCACCTCGCCAAGCAGCTTCAGCATCAAACACAGTTCCGGAAACAATCTGTGGCGGCAATCCCCAGACCGGGTGGCCGGAACGCGTGACGAGCCCTAAGCGCCGAATAATATCTTCAGTATTTTCAGTCACCCGCAAGACATACCGCGTAGATTTTCGAATGCCACCGGGGCTCATGGTGTGGATAGCTACCTCGCAATGGAACAAGTCCATAAGCTCTTGGCGCAAACGCCGAGCCACCACCGCAGAATCAAGTTCTGCCTCGATCACCAACTTGTTAGCAACAAGGTGAAAGCCACCGGCAAAACGCACCAACGCAGCCACTTCCGCCATTCGGGCGCTCTGCTTGGTCACGGTTACTCGCGCAAGCTCATCTTTGACCTTCGTAGTTAAAGCCACCTGGAAGCACTATCCTTTCTCGCACTCAGATACGAGTGCGGCTGCTAGTTTCGCCGGATCATGACGATTCGATGTGCCTTCTTGCACATCATGGAACGCAACCTCCGCACCCAGTGCTGCCGCAGCACGCGCCAATTGCGCACGTTCCCGCTGCGTAGGAATGGTAGCAGCATCCACGATAATACGGTCCACTTGAAGCAACGGTGCGTGTTGCAACAGCATATGGATATGCCGCTCAGCGGAAAAACCGGCGGTCTCCCCAGGCTCCGCAGTCAGATTCAGCACCACAATTTTCTTCGCAGAAGTGTTCGCAAGTGCGTCGACGATACCGGGGACCAGAAGGTTTGGAATCACACTTGTAAACCATGACCCGGGGCCTAAGGTCACCACATCAGCGTTGAGGATTGCCTGCACCGCATCCCGGCAAACCTCAGGCTTATCCGGAATCAACCGGACACGACGAACACTCCCCGGAGTGGTAGCCACTGACACCTGACCACGCACAGGCAGCATAATCCGGGGGTCATCATCAAGACCGGACACGTCGGCCTCAATGTCCAGCGGCTGCTCACAAACAGGAAGGACCCGCCCCTGGCATTGTGCCGTTTTGGCTACAAAATCAAGAGCTTGTACTTGGCTGCCAAAAAACTCTGTCAAACCAGATAACAGGAGATTCCCTAGTGCGTGCCCGGCCAGCGCGCCAGTACCGCCAAACCGATGCTGCAACACCCCTTCCCAGAGTGTTCCATCCGGGTTATCGTGCGTTAATGCGGCCAGTGCCATCCGCAAATCACCTGGTGGTGATTGGCCAAGTTCCCGGCGGATCCGACCAGATGAGCCACCATCATCAGCGACTGTTACCACCGCTGTAATGAATTCAATATTCAGCGCACGGGCGGAACGAAGCGTCTGGAATAACCCATGACCACCACCCAGCGCCGTTAAACTACGAATTTTCATCAACTTCGAATTCCCCCTTACAACCTCAGCCACGGTTAATATCGCGGTGATTCACAGACACATCAAGCCCATCGATTGCCTGAAGCCGACGTGCAATTTCTTCCGATACCGCTACGGAACGATGATGCCCACCGGTACAGCCTACGGCGACAGTAATAAAGCTTTTACCTTCACGGCGATAACCAGCAGTCATCGTGTCGAACATCTTCACAAAGTTATCAATAAAAGGCTCAGCCGCATCCTGGCGCAACACATAATCGCTCACCGGCTTATCTGTGCCACGGAATGGCCGTAATTCCGGAACCCAAAATGGATTTGGCAAGAATCGCACGTCCACCACAATATCCGCGTCCTGTGGCGCGCCATGTTTAAACCCAAATGACTGCACGGTTACGTGCTGGCGCTTCTTGGCAATTGTGGCAAAACTTGTTTCAATTGCCCGGCGCAAATCATGAATTGATAAATCCGAAGTATCAATAACGATGTCCGCCATTTCCTTGATCGCAGACAACACGGTACGTTCCCGTTCGATGCCAATCTGCAAGGTGCCGCTACCCTGCAACGGGTGCGTGCGCCGCACCGTATCAAAGCGCTTAATGAGCACATCATCGCGGGCTTCCATAAACAACACCGTGGGGTTAATATCACGGTCTCGTAATACGGAAATCACCTCAGGCAAACTCCCGCAAAACTCGCGCGACCGCACATCAGAAACCACCGCAATCTTATCCACCGGTGAATTTTTAGAATCGCACATCTCAACAAAGTCGATAATGAGTTCCGGTGGCAGGTTATGGGCTACGTACCAGCCAAGGTCTTCGAGTACGCGGGCCGCAGTACTCAACCCAGCGCCGGACATTCCGGTAATGAGCACGGGTGCAGTTTCTATGGAACGGTCATTCATAGAACCCATAATAACGTCATGTTTTAGGATGTAGTGCGGCATAAACAGATTGCGCTAATTTCGGCCCGAATCCCTTCACCGCAGCAATCTCCTCAACACTCGCTTGTTTCATTTTCGCAACTGAACCGAAATGTTTTACTAATTCCTGCCGCCTGGCAACGCCCAATCCTTTCACGGAATCCAAGACAGATGTTCGCATCCGCTGAGACCGTTGCTGCCGATGGAACGTAATGGCAAACCTGTGCGCTTCATCTCGAATTTGTTGCAATAAAAACAACGCTGGCGAAGTACGTGGCAGAATCAGTGGATCTTCCTCACCCGGCAACCACACTTCCTCTAACCGTTTTGCCAGCCCAATGAGTGTGACATCCACAATCCCAAGTTCATCAAAAACTTCTTGAGCAGCATTAACCTGCGGCAAACCACCATCGACGATGAAGATCTGCGGCGGATAGGCGAAGCGTTTTTTCGCTGGTTCATCGCTAAATTCCATCGTTGATGGGACCGCGCGTTTATCTTCATGGTAGCGCTGGAACCGCCGACGAACAACTTCAGCAATGGACGCAACGTCGTTCGAATGCCCATCACCTGCAGCTTCTTGGATTTTATAGCGGCGGTAATCAGCCTTTTTAGGCAGCCCGTCTTCAAACACCACGAGCGATGCAACCACATCCGTTCCCTGAATATGCGAGACGTCCGTACATTCGATTCGCAGTACAGGTTCCTGTAAAAACAATGCTTCTTGCAGCTCCTGCAACGCCGCTGACCTGGCGCTGAGGTCACCCACTCGCTTGAGTTTGTGTTGTTTTAATGCCTCAAGAGCATTGCGTTCGACCGTTTCTACGAGCACTCGTTTATCACCCCGTTGCGGAACGCGCACCGAGACATGACTGCCCCGCAACTGCGATAACCATTGCTCAATATTCTCCGCATCGTCGGGCATGACCTGCACTAATACCTCACGCGGAATGGGGCTCTGCCCATATTCATCCGTATCGACGCCGCGAGCCTCCCCGGTATGTTCGCCAGCTGCGGCTTCTGCATGTTCTGCCGCTTCGCCATAGAATTGCACAAGGAATTCCTGCAAAACGCGAGGCGTGGAACCGTTATTTTCCACTACCCAGCCACGTTGGCCACGAATCCTTCCGCCCCGAATATGGAACATGTGCAACGCAGTTTCTAAATCATCGCTTGCAGTCGCAATAATGTCCGCGTCCGTGCCATCGCCAAGCACCACGGCTTGACGTTCCATTGCTTTGCGGATGGCTTCCAGATCGTCACGCAAGCGCGCAGCCCGCTCGAAATCAAGTTGCTCTGCTGCATCATGCATCTCGGCGGTGAGTTTTTTCGTCACCGGGTCGGTGTTTCCGGCCATAAAACTGCAGAAGGAAGCTACAAGTTCTCGGTGTTCCTCGGCGCTGACATTCCCAACACAAGGCCCACAACATTTATCGATATACCCCAGCAGGCACGGTCGCCCAAGTTGCTGATGGCGATTGAACACACCTTGAGAACACGTGCGGATGGGAAACACTCTGGTCAGCAGATCAAGTGTTTCCCGGATTGCCCAGGCATGCGAATACGGCCCAAAGTATCGAACTCCTTTTTTCCGCGGCCCCCGATACACGAACGCCCGCGGATACGGCGATCCCGTGGATACCGCCAGCATGGGATAGGACTTATCGTCCCGGTATTTCACATTGAACCGCGGGTCGAACCGCTTGATCCAGGTGTACTCAAGTTGCAACGCCTCAACTTCACTGGACACCACTGTCCAGTCCACCCTATTGGCGGTAGTCACCATGGAACGGGTACGAGGATGTAATTGGGTTAAGTCTTGGAAATAGTTTGAAAGCCGCGCCCGTAAGTTTTTTGCTTTACCAACGTAAATGACCCGCCCATCGGCGTCACGAAATGTGTAAACACCCGGCTCCACGGGGATGGTTCCGGGTGCTGGTCGGTAGGTGGCAGGATCTGCCATTGAGCTTAATCCTCCGGCATATAACGGTCTTCTAATTCACGGAACTTCGCAATTGCCTTCACTACCGCATCACCATCTGCAGACTGAAACGCCCACATTGGCACAAACTCGAAATCTGGAAGTTCCAGCCGTGCCCACCGGTCTGACTTAGGGAAACTCAAACCATACACCACTGTCCACGGATAGAAACGAGTCCCAATAAAGTTCCGCACTTCAACACCGTCGGCGTTGGCACGCACCCTGGGGCGCTGCAAGCCAAGCGCAACGACGGCAAACACGAGCCCTACCCCCACAAACGCCCATTGGTCGATCGTGGTCACTGCCGCACCCGTATCACCAACCGCAACCACCATCGCCATAAACACATGGAGGCCCAGGACAAGAATCGCCGCAATAATCGCAATGATCTTCATCCGTTTCGAGGTCACCACCAAATCCCACGGTTTATTGGTCGTGGTGGTGGCGTCGGCGGCAACAAGGCGTTGGGTTACGTGGTCCGTATCAGGGGCAGGCTGCGAAGCATTCACGGCCATTAGTCTAGCCCGTTTCGGATTTCCGTAAGTACACAGGCAGTGTGGAGTGCCGCCAACATTGCATCCGCACCCTTATCCTCGTGCTCACCAGTACGTTCGAGTGCCTGCTCGTGAGTTTCCGTGGTAAGCACGCCATTCCCGATGGGTGTTGAGGTATCTAACGCAATTCGGGTCAACCCCTGAGTCACCGAATCGCACACATATTCAAAGTGTGGTGTGGCGCCGCGAATGACGCACCCGAGCGCTACCACGGCGTCGAAATGCGGTGCTAATTCCTGGACCACCACCGGAATCTCAAGCGCGCCAACAACCCGATATTCGCTTATCGACGCCCCGCATCGACGCGCCATCGCAAGCGCGCTGCTGTGCAAACGCGAACAAATATCCGCATTCCATGACGCCGTAACCACAGCAACGCGAAGCCCTGATGCGTCGACCAAATCAATATTCGGCAACCCTGCAGCGCTCATAACTCTCCCTCAAACTCCGCGACCTCGGGTAACTCGTGCCCCATTCGATCGCGTTTTGTCCGCAAATAGTTCACATTATCGGCATGGACCTCAACGGGCACAGGAGTGCGGCCTGCGATACTCACACCGTGCCCCGTCAGCCCATAACGCTTTGTAGGATTATTGCTAATCAAATTTAATGAAACAATACCCAAATCACGCAAAATTTGTGCGCCGGTACCGAACTCGCGTGCGTCGGCAGGAAAACCCAGCGCTAGATTCGCATCAACCGTATCAGCACCCTCATCTTGCAATTGGTATGCCTTCAGCTTTGCCAATAGCCCAATGCCACGCCCTTCATGCCCGCGCATGTACAGCACCACTCCCCGGCCTTGCTGCTGGATATACCGCAACGAATAGTGCAATTGCTGCCCACAATCGCACCTTCGCGAACCAAACACATCACCGGTAAGACATTCCGAATGCACCCGAACCGGCACATCTTCGCCTGATACATCCCCCACCACCAGCGCGACGTGCTCTACACCATCCAGCACATTGCGGTACCCAATCGCGTGGAATTCACCGAATTCCGTCGGAAGCCGCGTTTCAGTCACCCGTTCGATGAGCACTTCATTGTGTCGACGCCACTCAATTAACTGCGCAATCGAAATCATCTTCAAATCATGCTGATCAGCAAAACGGCGCAGCTCTGGGGCCCGCGCCATATCCGTGGGGTCCTCTTCACTGACAATCTCACACAACACCCCCGCTGGCGACAACCCTGCCAGCACCGCAAGATCCACCGCAGCCTCGGTATGCCCGGCACGAACGAGCACCCCGCCTTCGCGGGCACGAAGCGGCACAACATGACCTGGTCTCGTGAAATCTTGCGGGCCGAACTGCGGAGACGCTAATCGCCGGAGTGTTTCCGCGCGGCTTGTTGCAGAAATCCCAGTCGTACCTGTAGCAGCATCAACTGTCACCGTGTAGGCAGTCGCACGTGCGTCCTGATTCATAGACGTCATCGGCGGTAAACCTAAACGATCACACTCCGCACTGGTAAGCGCCGCACAAATATAGCCGGACGTGTGCCGAACCATAAACGCCACAAGCTCTGGCGTGGATTTTTCTGCCGCGAATATCAGGTCGCCTTCATTTTCGCGATCTTCATCGTCAACTACGACGACCGGTTTACCTGCCTGAATATCCGCTAATGCTTCTTCGATGCTATCGAGGCGCACAGCGTGCGCCTGCCGTTCATCTTCCACCGATCGTCGACCGCCTTGCTCATGAAACCTTTCAATACCCTGATAACTGTACCCCGAACGCCCCCTCATACCCCCACATCCCCAAAGGGCCTGACCCCTTCAGTTATATCTACATTGATAGGAAATATCTTCACAGGGGCGGATTTCATGTAGCACAACACTATCTACCCTGATAGCGATATGGGTATCACGATTACATATAAGACAATCCATATCAGTGACGGCGAAAGTGGCATCAACCTCTACCTAATTACCTATAAATACGACACACTCTGAATGCATTAACCTCCTATAAATCAACAACTTATACTTTATAAATTAGCAAATAGCAAACGTTCGACATTCACCACTATTGGGGTAACTTGAAAATATAATTGCTTCCAAAATTTAGGCTTTGTTAAAGTCAATTTACAGCCTTATAAAGCAATATATTATTGATCTTTATCAATGAAAGGTGGACCCCAATTGTCACAGCTACCGCCCTTCCCGCCTACACCCCAGGGACAGTCCCCAGACAACGCAGTACCCCCGTGGTCCACACCACCACAAACAGCCCCGCAACCGGAGCACGTGCCGCACCCTTTTCAGCAACAAAACCCAGCCACCAACACTCCAGTCGATATTGGGCAAAACCACCCAACGCAAACGGCACTGACCTCGGGAATTAGGTTCGTTACACCCCCGGCATGTTTACCGGAACCGGGAAAACCAAGTATTGAAGGATCACTCCGCTACGGATTCAAAACGGCATCATCAAACGCAGGATTCTGGTTCGGCGGTGTCGCTATGTTCCTCATCGCAATCGTCGGGCTTATATCAATTATTAATGCCATCAATGTGGCCAATATGGACATCCGTGATCTATTCAGACCGCCAACTACCACTGAGCAAATAGGTACATATTTCCTGAACCTATTGTATGCAATCTTGGGCGCCTTGACCGGTATGGTCTTTGCAAACAATGCACTGAAAGAAATACAAGGAACAAAACCCACATTCGGCGATATGGCTAAAGATATCAACTTTAAATCGGCCGTTCCTGTCGTTGTTATTTTTTCGGTTATCTATTCGCTGTTTTCATTACCATTTCAAACACCCGTATATTCCCCAACCACCGCCATGGCAAGCCTCGCACTCTTTACTACCGCATCCCTTGCCACCATGGTGATTGTTCCGATTATCGGACTGTGTGTTTCGCCGTTTCTGCTGTTCGCGATGTATATCGCACTCGATGGAAACGATGACATCATTGATTGTTATAAACAGAGCTTTGCGCTGGGCAAACAGCATTATGGCACAACCCTGATGTATTCGTTCATTATCATGTGTTTCTTTGCGCTCAGCATGTTGCCTTGCGGACTTGGCGCATTCTTTATCTTCCCAGGGATTATCATTGCGACAGCCCATTTCTACAGAATCGCCGCGACTCCCACCACAACGATCTAGTTGGTCACGACCATGATTGAGTTTTTCCAAATTGCATTGTCGAGCAATCCGGTAATGCTTTCAGTAGTCATCGCTGCGATCGTTGCAACAATTGGGCTGTTGGTGATTCGAATCAAAAATGGATTCGCAGGATCGCCGTTCGTCAACCGAACCCTCGAACTACTCATTGTGATAGCCATTATTATCGCAATAATTTGCACCGGTCTGCTTCTAAAAAGCAATGCAGACTATCGTGCAGAAAGTACTTCGACATCAACGGTGACATCCACCCCAACCTCAACTGTGCCATCTACTGCAACGACATCGAAGAAACCATCGAGTAACAGTGACCGGCCAAACTCGGGGACCTCCCTCAGCACATTGAACGTCACTGCGAGTGATGCACGACTGTTTACCGAACGATCCGCAGGTCTCGGCGATACCCTCTACCCCAACTCCATCCTGTACTACTGCCTCGGGTATGGCTGCTTGAACCATGAGCGTTCAATTCGTTTTGAAATTGACGATAAATACACGAAGTTCTCTTCGGTGATCGGTGTGAAAAAAGATGCCAAGGATATTGATCAAATTGGCGAATTCACATTGATTAGCCATGGCCGGGATGGCATCGGAAAAGAACTCGGACGTTGGACAGTGGGATACACCGATTCCCCCATGGAGACCGGCACGCTCGATATCACCGGCACTCAGCAACTTGAATTACGCGTACGCCGAACGGACGTTCCTGGCGAAAATGAATTCAATGCCGTTGATCTCGCATGGGGTGACCCGAAAGTCTTCCCATAATCAATCACTCTTTGATGTCTTGGCCAAGTAACCGTTCAACATATTTGGCCAAGACATCAACTTCAAGATTGACAACGTCGCCAACCCGTAGTTCACCGAACACGGTGTCTTTCAACGTCGTAGGAATGAGCGAAACTTCGAAATAATCTTCGCCGAGCGCGCTAATTGTCAATGACGTTCCATCAATGGCAATTGACCCTTTCAGCACCACGTAGCGCGAAAGCTCGGCGGGGAGATCAAACCGCAACACATCCCAGTGTTCGGAATGCTGGCGGTTACGAAGGCAGGTAACACCATCGACATGGCCTTGCACAATATGACCACCCAACCGGGCGTTGACGGCTACCGCACGTTCAAGATTCACCTGACTTCCCACTTCAAGCTGCCCAAGGCTCGAACGTTCCAGTGTTTCCCGCATGCAATCGGCTTGGAACGAAACATCATCACGTGCCGCAACAGTCAAGCACACACCGTTGACAGCAATTGAATCTCCAATAGCTGCATCGCCTAACACCGCACGGGCCGCTACCTTGATTCGAACTGAATCTCCAAGGTTTTGAACTTCGATGACCTGACCAATTTCTTCAATAATTCCGGTAAACATTCACGTTCCTAATTTCAATAAAATATCATTACCCAGTTGGGTCACGCTGCGGAGTTCATAGCGCCGAGCTTGGTCTATCGACGCCGCAATCGCGGACGTCAGCACGCCCCTACCAGCCCCTAACACCGCCGGTGCAATATAGGCGTGGATAGCGTCGACGAGCCCTTGCTGCATAAATGATGTGGCTAGTTCAGCTCCACCTTCAACCAAGACGTTTCTCGCACCAAGTTTCCATAATTCGTCAAGGCATTCGCGCGGTGATGCATATTGCACGAAGTCTCCTGGCACGTCCCGGGTTCCCACCACAACCCGGCGCGGTTGGTGCGCATACAACGAACCATCTGGTTTTCGGGCGGTAAGTTGCGGTTGATCAGCCAGTACCGTGCCCGTCCCCACGATAATCGCATCTCTAGTCGAACGATCACGGTGCGCGTACTCACGCGCAGCGACGCCGGTAATCCACTGACTACTGCCATCAATCGCCGCCGTAAATCCATCCAAGGTATGTGCGGTTTTCCAAGTCACGTAAGGTCGACCCAGTGTCACCGAATGCAACCACGGTTCCAGCGGTTCCACATTCGCATCAAGCTTTGACACATCAACACCGTGGGCACGTAAATACTCCGCACCTCCAGCGGCGATCGGGTACGGATCTTCATGAACATACACAACGCGCTTGATGCCCGCGTCCACGAGCGCTTTCGCACATGGACCAGTACGACCTGTGTGATTGCATGGTTCCAAAGTGACAACAGCTGTTCCGCCAGCTGCCCTCAATCCCGCACGTCTAAGCGCAACGATTTCTGCATGTGCACCGCCTACGGGCTCTGTGGCGCCTACTCCAGCTACTTGGCCGTTGATATCAAGAATTACCGCACCAACAGGCGGGTTGGGGCTTGTTGTACCCATCACATCTACCGATGCGGCGATCGCGAGTTCAAGTGCTTGTGTATATTCCATTACCGGCTGGCAAGTTCGGCAAGTTTCTGCACTTCAGCGTCGGGATCGGCTGCCCCAAACACTGCGGAACCTGCTACATATGCATCACATCCAGCATCAGCCGCAGACGCAATGGTTGCTGCCGAAATGCCGCCATCGATTTCGATGAGCGTATCTAAACTTTGCGCATCGATCACGTTCCTAAGTGTACGCACCTTGTCGAGTTGATCAGGCATAAACGATTGACCACCAAAACCAGGCTCCACACTCATGACTAGCACCAGCCCAAAGTGTTGGAGATCCTCAAGATACGGTTCGATCGGCGTTCCCGGACGCAAGGAGAATCCCGGACGAATGCCCCGCCCCTTTAGGTATTGGGCCAGCCCAACATGGTCATCGGTTGCCTCCACATGGAACGTGATACCACTGGCACCCGCTTTGATGTAATCATCTACCCACCGCTCAGGGTTTTCGATCATCAGGTGCACATCAAGGGGTTTGTCAGTGACTGCATGAACGTCAGCAGTTATGCCTGCACCGAATGACAAATTCGGCACGAAGTGGCCGTCCATGATGTCTACGTGGATCCAATCCGCGCTTGGCACTCGACGAATGTCCTCACCTAAACGAGCGAAATTAGCGGCGAGAATCGACGGTGCAATGATCGGTTTGTTCGACATACCCACAATCATAGTCCGCGCGAAATTTCGAACGGACTATTCATCAGCAACAGGTTTTTGCAATACCGCAAAAAACATTGCATCGGTGCCATGCTTATGCGGCCACATTTGCACTGATTGTTCAGCGCCCACATCGTCCATACCCGGGACGAGAGGGTGCGCATTCAGTTCAACAGCACCCAATTCACCAAGTGCCCGATCAACAATCTCCCGGGTTTCCCGAAGATCCGGTGAACACGTTGAATACACCACGATGCCACCCGGACGTACTAACTCATACGCTGCACGCAATAGTTCGAATTGCAGCACGCTGAGTTCTGCGATGTCAGATTCTTGTTTTCGCCAACGAGCTTCTGGCCGCCGGCGAAGCGCCCCGAGACCTGAGCAAGGCGCATCAACAAGCACTCGGTCGTATCCAGGCCGCAATCCACAGTCACGCCCATCCGCAACGTGCACTCGTACTGGCAGTCCGCCAGTAAGTTTTTCCACTAATTGTGCACGGTGTGGAGCAATTTCCACAGCGTCGACGTGCGCGCCGTCGATACGCGCTAACGCCCCAATGAGTGCTGCTTTGCCGCCTGGGCCGGCGCAAAGATCCAGCCAGCGGCCGGTGTCAGCACCTAGCAATGGCGCTTCAACTACTGCGCGAGCGATCAACTGACTCCCCTCGTCCTGGACGGCAGCCAAACCTTGACGCACCGGCTCCAGGTCGCCAGGGTTACCGGAATCAAGGTAGACAGCATACGGCGAATACGTACCTTCATCGCCACCGGTAATTAGGGCGAGTTCTTCCCCGCTCATTTCACCTGGACGAGCTACCAAATGCACTTTCGGCCGTTCGGAATCAGCTTCGAGTGCCGCAGCGAGCTCATCAACCCCAAGGGTGCGAGCGAAACTTTCCGCAATCCACACTGGGTGCGCATGCTGAAACGCTAACGCTGCCACCTCACCCTCTGGGGCAATGTGATCAAACCACGTTTCCTTGCGTGTTCGCGTGATGGTGCGCAGCACAGCATTTGCAAACCCTTTGAGCTTTTCGGATGCAAGCCGAACGGAAGTATCCACTGCCGCATGGGGTTCGACACGGGTATATAACAATTGATATGCACCTAGACGTAGTGCATCAAGCAATTCCGGATCAATCTTTTCCAGCGGACGCGATGAAGCAGCGTCAATGACTGCATCAAGCACACCTAATGTACGCAATGTACCGTAGGTTAATTCGGTGGCAAATGCAGCGTCTCGGCCAGTAATTCTCCGCTGCCGAAGCATATTTGGGAGCACCAAATTCGCATACGCGTCCCGTTCACTCACTTCACGCAGAACGTCAAATGCGGCGAGCCGTGGCGCATCAACTTCTTGCCGTTCAGGGCGTCGTTGCCGCTCGGGCCGCTCAGGTTGCTGTTTTGTTTGTTCTGGCTGCTGCCGCCGGGCATTGCCACGTGCGCGGGAACGAAATCCACTCACTGCCACACCATTCCTTC